>NZ_JBIWPA010000039.1:0-76681 GCF_044768035.1 Kitasatospora sp. NPDC101176 | reverse complement strand
GCCCCCCCACCCCCGCGCGGGCGTTTTTTTTTTTTGTTGTGGTGGGGGGGGGGGGGGGCGGGGGGGGGGGGGGCGGGGGGGGGCGCCGCCCCCCCCCCGGGCCCGCGGGTCGGCCGGAGCCGGTCAGCGGCCGCAGCAGGAGGTGCACTCCTTCACCTGGACGTCGTCGAGGACCGGGCCGTACGCGCCGCCGACGGTGCTGACGAAGCTCAGGGTGGTGGACGTGCCCTGCGCGACGAAGGTGAACTGGCGCCCCACGTAGCCCATGGCGGCCCTCGTCCTGCCGGTGACGTCGAAGGAGAAGTCCTGGAAGTCCTGGCCGTCGATCAGCGCCCGGCCGGTGCGCAGGGCGACCCCGCCCTCGGGGTTGCCGGCGAGCGCGTAGGTGACGGAGTAGGTGGTGCCGGGGGTGGTGGTGAAGCTCTGGGCGATGGTGCCGCTGCCGGAGCCGTTGAGGTCGAGCGACTGGTCGCCTTCGGCGGCCTGCCAGAACCCGGCGCCGATCAGGTCGACGCTGCCGGCGGTGACCTTCCACGGACCGATGGTCTGACCGGCCGCCACCCCGGTGAAGGAGTTCGCCGGGGCCTTCGGGGTCTCGAAGCTGCCGTCGTCGAAGCGGCTGAGCGCGCGGTGGCCGCCGGCGGCGTGGGCCGGCGCGGCCAGGGCGGTGGCGCCGACGACGAGCAGGACGGCGAGGGCGGTGCGGGTGCGGGAGAGCGGCACGGGTGGTCCTCCGAGGAGTGGTGGGGATCAACCGATGATCGGCTGACGATCGGCTGTGCACAGAGCGTCTTCGGCCGCGGTGATCGCTGCCAAGACGGGACGGGCGGCGCCCGGTGGCGCGCATGGCCCCGGGCAGGCTCTCGCGCGCCGGTTTCGACCGGGCCGGTGCGGCGGCGGCGGGCCGGGCGGACCGTTCCGGGCGGTCGGCCCGGGCCGACCCGCCGTCATCAGGACGGCCCCGTCCAGGGAGTGGGACGATCCGCGCGAGCCCCCACCCCGTCGCGCGCTCCGGCCTAGGCTGAGCCGGTGATCGACGACACGCGCATCTGCTTCCTCGGGGACTCCTTCGTCCAGGGCCTCGGCGACCCGGAGTTCCGCGGGTGGGCCGGCCGGGCGCTCCAGGCCTGTGCGGCCGACGTCACCGCGTACAACCTGGGCGTCCGTCGCAACACCTCCACGGACGTGCTGCACCGCTGCTGGGCGGAGGTCGAGGCGCGTACGGTGCCCGGCGCCGATCACCGGCTGGTCGTCTCGGTCGGCAGCAACGACGCCACCGAGTCGCCGTCCGGCGGCCCGCGCGTCCCGCCGGACCGGACGCGGGCCAACCTGGCCGCGCTGCTCGACGGCGCCCGGGACCGCGGCCACGGCGCGCTGGTGGTCGGGCCGCCCCCGGTGGTCATGGGCGGCGCCCGGCAACTGGAACGGATGCTGGCCCTGGTCCCGCTGCTCGCCGAGGTCTGCGCGGAGCGCGCCGTGCCGTTCGTCGACGTCACCCGGGCGCTGGCCGGGAACCCCGCGTGGGTGGCCGAGGCCACCGCGGGGGACGGCGCCCACCCGGGCGCGGGCGGCTACGCGGCGCTGGCCGAGCTCGTCCTGGCCGGCGGCTTCCGGGACTGGCTCCTGGCGGGCCGGGCCGACCGGGCGGCGAGCGCGGGCAGCGCGGACCGACAGACCCCGACGGCCCCGGAGCCCCTGGCGACGCCCGGGGCCCCGACGGCCCCGGAGTCCCTGGCGGCCCGGCCGGCCTGACGCACACCCGGCTCCGGGAGACCCCGCCCGCCCCGGTGGCCCGGCCCCGGCGGACGCGCTTGACCTCGAGCGCACTCCAAGGTGAATGCTGGACGCGTCGGTCCGCCGCACGACCGCCGCACCACCACCGCACAGATGGGAACACCGCCATGCGCAACGCCACGTTCGGTACCAACGGCCCGGAGACCGGTGTCATCGGCCTCGGCTGCATGGGGATGACCTGGGCGTACGACGTGCACAACCGGGACGACGACAACTCCGTCCGGGTGATCCGCCAGGCGCTGGACCTCGGGGTCACCCTCATCGACACCGCCGACATCTACGGCCCCTACAGCAACGAGGAGGTGGTGGGCGCGGCCCTGGCCGGCCCGTACCGGGAGCGCGCCTTCCTGGCCACCAAGGTCGGCCTCGTCCCGGGCGCCGGCGGCGAGCGGGTCGGGCGCGACGGCCGGCCCGAGCACGTGCGGCGCGCGATCGACGACAGCCTGCGCCGGCTCGGCACCGACCACGTCGACCTCTACCAGCTGCACCGGGTCGACCCGGAGGTCCCGATCGAGGAGACCTGGGGTGCGCTCGCCGAGGCCGTGGAGGCCGGCAAGGCCCGCCGGATCGGCCTGTCCGAGGTGAGCGTCGAGGAGATCGAGCGGGCCCGGGCGGTGCACCCGGTGGCCTCCGTGCAGTCGGAGCTGTCGCTCTGGACCCGGGACGCCCTGGCCGACGTCCTGCCGTACACCGAGGAGCACGGGATCGCCTTCCTGCCGTTCTCCCCGCTCGGCCGGGGCTTCCTGACCGGCAGCATCTCCTCCTTCGACGAACTTCCGGCGGACGACTTCCGCCGTGCCCTGCCGCGCTTCCAGCAGGACGCGCTGAAGGCGAACCTGGAGCTGGTCGGCAGGGTCACGGCGGTCGCCGAGCGGGTCGGCGCGACCCCGGCCCAGGTGGCGCTGGCCTGGGTGCTGGCGCAGGGGCGTCATGTCTTCCCGATCCCGGGGACCCGCACGCCGCGCTACCTGGTGGACAATGCGGGGGCGGCCGAGGTCGTGCTCACCGCCGCCGACCTGGCCGAGCTGGACGCGCTGCCGGCGCCGACCGGCGGGCGCTACTGACCGGCGGGCGCCACGGGCCGGCGCCCGCGTCAGCCGCGACGAACCCGGGCCGACACCGCCCGCCGCCCGCGGGCGCGGCCCCGCTACCGCTCCATCACCCAGATCAGCTGCCGCCCGGTCTCGGCCGGCGCCCGGACGGCGGCCGCGGCGACCCGGTCGAGCCGGTAGCCGAGCTTGCGCGGGACGGCCGCGCTGGCGCCGTTCGCCTCGTCGCAGTGGATCTCCACCCGGGCGATGCCGGGCAGGGCCAGCGCGGCCTCGGTGAGCGCGGCGGTGGCGGTGGTGGCGATGCCGCGCCCGGCGTGCCGCGCGGCGACCCAGTAGCCGATCTCCAGCGCGCCGGGGCCGATCCGGCCGTGCAGGCCGAAGGCCCCGATCACCCCGCCGGGTTCGGCGTCCAGGCCGACCAGGTACATGAAGTCGGTGCCGGCCTCCCAGGCGAGGGCGCCGGCCCTGGTCAGCTCGGCGGACTGGGCCCGGCTGGGGGCCTCGGCCGCCCACTCCATCCAGGGCCGCAGGTGGTCGAGGTTGGCGCGGACGGCCTTGTTGAGGGCGAGCGCGTGGGTGGTGCGGCGGCGCAGCAGCGAGATCCCGCCGGGCAGCCGCAGCACCTCGGGCGGCCGCCCGGTGGTGACCTCCTGCGGGCCGGGACCGAGGCCGGGGCCGGGGCCGGGGCCGGGGAACGGTGCGGGCGGGTGGTCGCAGGACCGTGGCTGCGGGTGGCTCATGACCGCGATTATGTCCTTGGCCGGGACCTGTCACCAGCCGGGTCCCGGGCGGCGGCCGCCCGCACGCCCCGGCGTGCGCGACCGGCCGCTCAGAGCCGGACGAGCACCTCGTCGAGCTCCTTGCGCCGCAGGTCCGGGACGCGCGCCCCGTCGGCCGGGTAGCCGACCGGGATGACGTAGGCGGCGCGTTCCTCCACCGGGCGGTCGCACACCTCGTTGAGGAACCTCATCGGGCTCGGCGTGTGGGTCAGGGTGGCCAGGCCGGCCTGGTGCAGGGAGGCCAGCAGCAGGCCGACGGCGATCCCCACCGACTCCTTGGTGTAGTACGGGCGCGGCGAATCGGGCCCCTTGTGGACCTCGAACACCACGATCACCGCCGGTGCGTCCTCCAGGAACGGCTTGCGCCAGTCGGTGCCGATCGGTGCCAGTGCGGCCAGCCACTCGGCCGAGGCGCGATGCGCGTAGAACTCGCGCTCCTCGGCCTCGGCGGCCTCGCGCAGCCGCCGCTTGCGCTCCGGGTCGGTGATCACCACGAACCGCCAGGGCTGGACGTGCGCGCCGCTGGGCGCGGTGTTGGCGGTCCGGACCGCCCACTCGACCACGCCGTCCGGGATCGGGCGGGTCGCGTAGTCGCGGACGGTCCGGCGCAGCGCCATCACGTCGTGGAAGGACCTGCTGCGGGCCTCCGCCTCGTGGGCGGGCACCGTCATGGGGCGGAGCGGGACGCTCGGGTAGGAGCTGCCGTCCGCCGTGCTGTCGATCGTACGGTTCTCAACCATGGTCGACAGCACAGCACATGGGCGCCGCGCCGGGAAGAGGTAGAGACCAATGGCGGTCTACAGCTCGTGCACCCGCCCGCCCCGGACCTCGATCCGCCGGTTCACCGCGACGGTGTCCAGCATCCGCCGGTCGTGGGTGACCAGCAGCAGGGTGCCGGTGTACGAGGAGAGCGCGGACTCCAACTGCTCGATCGCGGGCAGGTCCAGGTGGTTGGTGGGCTCGTCCAGCACCAGCAGGTTGACCCCGCGCGCCTGCAGCAGCGCGAGCGCGGCCCGGGTGCGCTCGCCGGGGGAGAGGGTGTCGGCCGGGCGCAGCACGTGCACCGCCTTGAGGCCGAACTTGGCCAGCAGGGTGCGCACCTCCTCCGGCGTGAGCTCCGGCACGGCGGCGGCGAACGCCTCCGCCAGCGGCTCGCCGCCGAGGAACAGCCCGCGCGCCTGGTCGACCTCGCCGACCACCACGCCGGAGCCCAACGATGCGTTGCCGGAGTCGAGTTCGAGTCGGCCGAGCAGGGCGGCCAGCAGCGTGGACTTGCCCGCGCCGTTGGCGCCGGTGATGGCGATCCGGTCCGCCCAGTCGATCTGCAGGTCCACCGGGCCGAACGCGAAGTCGCCGCGCCGGGCGACGGCCGCGCGCAGGGTGGCGACCACCGCGCCGGAGCGCGGCGCGATGGCGATCTCCATCCGCAGCTCCCACTCCTTGCGGGGCTCCTCGACCACGTCCAGCCGCTCGATCATCCGCTGGGTCTGGCGGGCCTTGGAGGCCTGCTTCTCGGTGGACTCGGCGCGCACCGCGCGGCCCATCTTGTCGTTGTCGCTGGACTTGCGGCGGGCGTTGCGCACGCCGTGCTCCATCCAGCCGCGCTGCATCCGGGCCCGGGCCTCCAGTCCGGCCTTGGTGTCGGCGTACTCCTCGTACTCCTCGCGGGCGTGCCGGCGGGCGACGTCGCGCTCCTCCAGGTACGCCTCGTAGCCGCCGCCGTACAGGTTGACCTGCTGCTGGTGCAGGTCCAGTTCGAGCACCTTGGTGACGGTGCGGGCCAGGAACTCGCGGTCGTGGCTGATCAGCACGGTGCCCGCGCGCAGGCCCTTGACGAAGGACTCCAGCCGCTCCAGGCCGTCCAGGTCGAGGTCGTTGGTGGGCTCGTCGAGCAGGAAGACGTCGTAGCGGGAGAGCAGCAGCGAGGCGAGGCCGGCCCGGGCGGCCTGGCCGCCGGACAGCGCCGTCATCGGCAGGTCGAGCGAGACCTTCAGCCCGAGCGAGTCGGCGACCTCCTCGGCGCGCTCGTCCAGGTCGGCGCCGCCGAGGTCCAGCCAGCGGTCCAGACTGACGGCGTAGGCGTCGTCGGCGCCCGGGCGGCCCTCGACGAGGCCCTCGGTGGCCTCGTCCAGCGCGGCCTGCGCGGCGGCCACCCCGGTGCGGCGGGCCAGGAAGTCGCGGACGGACTCGCCCTCGCGCCGCTCCGGCTCCTGCGGCAGGTGGCCGACGTTGGCGCTCGCCGGGCTCAGCCGCAGCGAACCGCCCTCGGGCGTGTCCAGGCCGGCCAGCAGCCGCAGCAGCGTCGACTTGCCGGCGCCGTTCACGCCGACCAGGCCGATCACGTCGCCCGGGGCGACGACCAGGTCCAGGCCGGAGAAGAGGGTGCGTTCGCCGTGGCCGGCGGCGAGGTCCTTGACTACGAGTGTGGCGCTCATGATGAGCCCGATTGTAGGAGGAGGGCGCCGGGCGGCGGAAAACCCGCAGGGTGCCGGGCCGGCGGGCCCGGCGCGGGCGGCGGGTGCCGGGGGACGCCCGGGGGCCGCGGCCGCGCCGGCCGCGGCCCCCGGGCGCGTGAGGGTCGCCCCTCAGCGGATCACTTGGCCTTCTTCGAGAAGTAGTCGAACATGTGCGCCGCCACGTCCTCGAGGTACGGGCCGGCCTCGTAGGTGTTCGCCCCGTTGCCGATGGAGGTGTCGCTGACCAGGGCCGGCTTGCCGTCCTTGGTCGCGTACCAGCCGCCGCCGCTGCTGCCGCCGGTCATGTTGCAGCCGATCAGCAGCATCGCCGGGCGGCTCGGGTCGCCGGTCTTCTTGGCGGGCTTGCCGCCGTCGCAGTGCTCCAGCTCGACGCCGTCGAAGGGCTTGCCCTCCGGGAAGCCGTAGTTGCTGACGGAGGCGAGCTGCTCGCGCGGGGCGTTGAACCACAGCGGCACCGAGCCGCCGACGGTCTCCTCGAGCGACTTGCCGTTCGGGTCGGGGTTGGCGACCTTGATGATGCCGAAGTCGTACTGGCTCCAGGGGCCGCCGTGCTCCGGGTCGGCCTCGGAGGTCCACTGCGGGGAGACCATGCCGGCGGTCGCGCCCCACTCGCCGTACGGCTCGGCGTCGTCCAGCTTGGACTTCTGCTTGTTGCCGTTGCTCAGCACGCCGTTGCTGTTGAAGGCCGGGGCGAAGGTGATGTCGGTGTAGTACTTGTTGCCCTTGCCGCCGTGCAGGCAGTGGCTCGCGGTCCACACCAGGTTGCTCTTGCCGGGGTTGGCCGGGTCGGAGACGACGGTGCCGGAGCAGACGTAGTCCTCGTTGCCGTCCTTGAAGAAGATCTTGCCGTTGACGTGCATGTTCTTCGGGAACGGGTGCGCCACGGGCTTCGCCGGGACGACGGCGGGCAGCTGGTCGGGCCCGGTCGGGGGCTGGGCGGCGGTGGGCTGGGCCGGGGCCGCGGTGGTGGGCTGGGCGGGCGCCTGCGTCGGGTCCTGGGCCGGGGCCTGCGGCAGCGGCTTGGGCTTGGCGTTCAGCAGCTTCTGCAGGGTCCAGTAGCCCTTGACCGCCGGGGTGACGACGTTCTCCTTGGCCCACTTGTCCCAGTCCTCGAGCTTCCAGGTCTTCAGCTCTTCGACGGTCGGCAGCTTGAGCGGCGCCGCGCCCGGCTTGCCGGAGGCGCTGGCGGCCACCGTGGGGGCCGCGGTCTGGGCCCCGGCCGGGTCGCTGTTGTCGGGGCCGCACGAGGTGGCGGCCAGCACGGTCAGCGCGGCGACGGAAGCGCCCAGGACGGCACGGCTCGGCCGGGATATCGGTGACATGAGTTCAGTTCCCCCTGTGAATAACGGCCGCACGCCCCGTTCCGCGGGTACGGCCCCCCGGGAGGGGCCGCAGGTGCGGCAGGTGAGGAGTCTGCCATGCGGAGAAGGACCTCCTTACGCCCGCCCCGGGCTGGGACGGAGCCGTCACCGGATCGGCACCGGATCGGCACCCGCCCTCCTCCGCCGCCCGAAAACCGGTTGTCCGCGTCCGGCGGCGTGCGTAGCGTGGTCCGAGCCACCAGCCAGACAAGGAGAAGGCCGTTGCTCTACTGAGGTCCCGGGACACCGCCCCCGCCGCGCAGGCCTGTTGCCGCGCGGTGCGCGAGTGTGCGACCTCGGTCACGGCCCCCTGGCGAGCCCGGTCCCTGCGCGTCCTCCTGGACGCGCGGCCGACCTCCGGCGACTCCCCCCGGCCGTAGCGGCCCGCACCCGCGGTGTCTCCCCGTGTTGCTCCCCCTTCCTTCGGCAACCATCCGGGAGTCCCTTCATGGCACAACCCACCACCGCCGTGCTCTGCACCGACCTGTCCTTCGAGTGGCCGGACGGCAAGCCCGTCCTGGACGGCTTCCACCTCGCGGTCGGCCCCGGCCGCACCGGCCTGATCGGGCTCAACGGGGCCGGCAAGTCCACCCTGCTGCGGCTGCTGGCCGGCGAGCTGACCCCGACCGGCGGCACCGTCCGGGTCGACGGCGAACTCGGCCACCTCCCGCAGGGCCTGACGCTGGACACCGGGCTGCGGGTGGACGAGGCGCTCGGCGTCCGGGCCGCCCGCGAGGCCCTGCACGCCATCGAGTCCGGCGACACCGACCAGCGCCACTTCGACGCGGTCGGCGACGACTGGGACGTCGAGGAGCGCGCCCGCGCCACCCTCGACCGGCTCGGCCTGCACCGGCTCGACCTCGACCGCACCACCGGCGAACTCTCCGGCGGCGAGGCCGTGTTGCTGCGCCTCGCCGCGCTGCTCATGCGCCGCCCCGACGTCCTGCTGCTGGACGAGCCCACCAACAACCTCGACCGGGCCGCCCGGGAGCGGCTCTACGACACGGTGGCGGGCTGGCACGGCGTCATGCTGATCGTCAGCCACGACCGCGAACTGCTGCAGCACGTCGACCAGATCGCCGACCTGAGGGACGGCGCGGTGACGTGGTACGGGGGCAACTTCGCCGCGTACGAGCGCACCCTGGCCGCCCAGCAGGAGACGGCCGAGCGGCTCCTGCGCAACGCCGAGGCCGACGTCCAGCGCCAGAAGCGGGACCTCACCGAGGCCCGCGTCCGGCTCGAGCGCAGCGCCAGTTACGGGAGGAAGCGCTCGATCGCCCGCAACGACCCGCACATCGTCGCGGGCAAGCTCAAACGCCAGGGCCAGGAGACGGCCGGGCGGCTCCAGGGCATGCACACCGAACGCCTGGAGGAGGCCAGGCAGCGGCTCACCGCCGCGGAGGAGGCCGTCCGCGACGACGCCGCGATCCGGATCGACCTGCCGCGCACCGCCGTCCCGGCCGGGCGCACCGTGCTCACCCTGCAGAAGGTCCGGCTGCCGCACGGCATCACCGCCGACCTCGATCTGCGCGGCCCCGAGCGGGTCGCCCTGGTCGGCCGCAACGGCGCGGGCAAGAGCACCCTGCTGCGTGCCGTCGCGGGCGAACTCGCGGCACTGGAGGGGGAGATCACCACCCCGGTGCCGCTGCGCCACCTGCCGCAGCGGCTCGACCTGCTGGACGACGGGCTCACCGTGGTGGAGAACGTCAAGTCCTTCGCCCCCTCGGCGGGGGACAACGCGATCCGGGCCCGGCTGGCGCGCTTCCTGTTCCGCGGCGGCCGGGCCGACCAGCGGGCCGCCACCCTCTCCGGGGGCGAGCGGTTCCGGGCCACCCTGGCCGCCCTGCTGCTGGCCGACCCGCCGCCGCAGCTGCTGCTGCTCGACGAGCCGACCAACAACCTGGACCTCGCCAGCGTCCGCCAGCTCACCGAGGCGCTCGCCGCCTACCGGGGCGCGCTGATCGTGGCCAGCCACGACCTGCCGTTCCTGCGCGGACTGGGCCCGACCAGGTGGCTGGAGCTGGACGGCGACCTGCGGGCGGTGGACCCGATGTGACGGCGCCGGTGCGGTGCCACCGCCGGCCGTGCCCGGGCCGTCCCCCGGGCACGGCCGGCTCCCCGGCGACGGTGCCGGTCCGGTACCCAACTCCGGTGTGCTCCAGTACCATCGGCGCCATGCCTGCGCTCAACATCGAGTACACGGAGCACGAGCTCGCCGCGATCCGCGAGGCCGCCGCCGCGGACGGGAAGAGCGTCAAGGCCTACGTCCACGACCTGAGCGTGCGGGAGCAGCAGCGGCGGGTGTTCGTGGACCACGCGGTGGCGTTCTGGAAGGCGCACCGGGCCGAGTTCGACGCCGCGTTCCCGGAGGACGCGCCCGCCGCGTGAACGGCAGGGGTGCGGAGCGGGCGCTGCTCCACGTCGACCTGCGCTGGCTGCTGGACGTCCAGGAACTGGCCTCGCCCGAGGACCTCAGCGTGCGGGACTACTCGGCGCTGCAGGCCGCCGTCGCCCGGCAGCGGGTGAACACCGCCCAGCTCGGCCACGACGCGGACGCCGCCTGGTGCGCGGCCACCCTGATGCACACGATCGTGCTGCTGAGGCCGCTGCCGGTGCGCAACAACCTGTACGCCTGCATGACGACGGCCGCGTACATGCACGCGGCCGGGGAGGGCGTCGACCCGCCGTACGGGGCGCTGGTCGAGCTGGCGAGGGACGTCGCCGAGGGTCGGGCCGACGTGTACGCGGCGGCCGACCGGATCCGCGCCTGGCGGATCTGAGGCCGGTCGCCGCTCGCGGCCGTCGTCGGGCGGGGGCCGGTGCGCCCGGGCGGGCCTGCTAGGCCCGGGCGGGCCGGAGTCTGGCGGCCACCAGGGTGCCGAGCCGGTCGAGGCCGACCACGGCGGCCGCGAGCACGGTGAACTCGACGGTCAGCAGGGCGATCTGGCCCCAGACGTAGCCGTAGCCCTTGGTGGTGGGGTCGAAGAAGAAGTAGGGGTAGGGCGTCGGGTAGTCGTCGAAGAGCGCGTTGCGGGTCAGCACGATCGCGGCGTAGCCGAGCGGGAACGCCAGCCAGAGCGGGACGTCCTTCCAGGCCGCCGCGTTGCGCGGCTTCAGCACCAGCCAGTCGACGATCACCATCACCGGCGTGACGTAGTGCAGGAAGAAGGACGACCAGTGGGCGAGCCGGTCCGGCCCGTCGACCAGCCCGGGCAGCGGGTTGGCGCCGTGCTGGAGCAGGATGTGCGAGACCAGCCCGGTGATCAGGATGTAGAGGGTGGCGGCGCCGCGCAGCCGGGGCGCGGGCGCGTCCACGGTGCCGCGCTCGGTCATCCAGTACACCGCGCCGATGAAGTAGCCGAGCACGATGACGTTGCTCTGCACGGTGAAGTACACCAGTGGCGCCGTCCCGAGGGTCAGGCCGAGGCCCGCCGAGAGCACGATTCCCATGCGCCACCAGAGCGCGGGGCGGGTCCGGACAGTCATGCGGCCACCAGTTCGTTCCAGGCGATACGGGAGGTATCGGGCGGTTGCGGGGGAATCCCGCACTCTACTCGCAGGTAGCGGTCGGACGGAAGAAACGTCCCTGCCGGTGACCGGACGGCCCGGACCGTCCGCTCACCGGCAGGTGTCCTCAGCCCGGCAGCACGAAGCCCGACTCGTACGCGGCGATCACCGCCTGGGTGCGGTCGCGGGCACCGAGCTTGGCGAGCACGCCGCCCACGTGCGTCTTCACCGTCTCCTGGCTGACCACCAGCTCCCGGGCGATCTCGCCGTTGTTGAGGCCGGTGGCCATCAACCGCAGCACCTGGCCCTCCCGTTCGGTCAGCCGGCCGATCGGCCCGCGCTCCGGGGCGGCGGCCCGGCGGGACTCCGCACCGTGGCGCAGCGCGAGTTCGCGGACGGCCGCCGGGAAGAGCAGCGAGTCGCCGCGCGCGACCAGCCGCACCGCCTGGATCATCTCCTCGGCCCGCGCCCGCTTGAGCAGGAACCCGGCCGCGCCGGCCCGCAGTGCGTCGTACACGTGGTCGTCGTGTTCGAAGGTGGTGACCACCAGGATCCGCGGAGGCTCGGCCATCCCGCCGACCAGCTGCTCGGTGGCCCGGATGCCGTCGATGCCGGGCATCCGGACGTCCATCAGCACCACGTCCGGTCGCAGCTCGCGCACCAGCGGGACGACCTCGGCGCCGTCCGCGGCCTCGCCGACCACGGTGAGGTCCGGCTCGGCGTCGATCACCACCCGCAGGCCGGCCCGCACCAGCCGCTCGTCGTCGGCGATC
Organism: Kitasatospora sp. NPDC101176; assembly: GCF_044768035.1. NCBI lineage: Bacteria > Bacillati > Actinomycetota > Actinomycetes > Kitasatosporales > Streptomycetaceae > Kitasatospora > Kitasatospora sp. NPDC101176. The sequence continues at coordinate 64,938 of NZ_JBIWPA010000039.1, read as the reverse complement.
ACCACGCGGACGGTCCCGTCGCCGGCACCCCCGTCGCGGTGCTGCCCGTCCTGGCGGACGCCCCCGTCGCGGTGGTTCCCGTCGCGGTCGTACTCGTTCATCCTGCTGTTCCTCCCACCGGCAGCCAGACGGCCAGCCGCCACGTCGTCCCGTCCGCGCTGGGCCCGGCCGTGCTGCCGCCGCGCAGGGCCGTCGCGCGCTCCCCGATCCCGCGCAGCCCCCGCCCGCCGCCGGGGCGGCTCGGGCGGGCGGTGCCCAGCGGGTTGGTCAGTTCGATCTCCAGCCGGCCCCCGGCCAGCGCCACCCGCAGCCCGGCCGGTGCGGGCCCGGCGTGCCGCAGCACGTTGGTCAGGCCCTCCTGCACGATCCGGTAGGCCTCGCGGGAGACCCCGGCCGGCAGCCGGGCCAGGCCGGGGGCCAGGTCGGCGGACACCGTGACGCCGGTGCGGGCCAGTTGGCGCAGCAGGTCGTCCAGCCCGCCGAGGGTGGGGCCGGCCGGTCCGGCGGCGTCCTCCTCGCGCAGCAGCCCGAGCACGGTGTCCAGCTCGGCGACGGCCGCCCGTGCGGTCTCCTCGATCGCCTGCAGCGCCTCGGCCGCGAAGTCCGGGTCGCTGCGCAGCACCCGGGCGGCCGCCGAGGCCTGGATGCCGACGGCGCTGAGCGCGTGGCCGACCGAGTCGTGCAGCTCGCGGGCCAGCCGGTTGCGCTGGGCCAGCACGGTGGCCCGGCGCTCGGCCGCGGCCAGCCGCTCCTCCGGGGTCGGGCCGAGCAGGACGGGGGCCCAGCGGGCCAGCAGCGCGCCGCAGGCGGCGTTGGTGACGACGATCAGCAGCAGGACGGCGAGGCCCAGCGCCGGCCCGGTGAGCATCCAGCCGGGGAAACGGTTCTCCCAGTACTGCGCGAGGTCCGCGGCCCCGCCGAAGGAGAACATCAGCACCACCGCGAACGGCACCCCGGCGAGCGTCATCCCGGAGACCACCCCGCCGAAGAACAGGTGCAGCACGTACCAGAGCGCGGTGCGCCAGCGGGCCGCCCACGAGCGGGACGGACCGGTCGCCAGCTCCTCGGGCCGCTCCGCCGCGCACAGCGCCCGCGCCGCGGCCCCCTCCAGCGGGCGGACGGTCGGCACCAGCGCGGTGACGGCGGCCATCGGCAGGGAGGTGAACAGCGAGGCGATCTGCAACAGCACCTGGCGCAGGTGCCCCTGGGCCGGGTTGAGCGCCCCGAACAGCACCACCGAGAGCATCCAGTACGGCATCAGCAGGGCGCCGCCCAGCACCAGGTGCGTCCAGCGCAGTCGCGCCCGCCGGCCGAACCCGGCCCCGGCCGCACGCCGGATCCGGCTGCCCACCCCCGTGTTCACCCGGGCGACTCTACGTCAGCGGCCGCTCCGGGGAGCGCCATCCGCCCGGGCCGGGGCCCGGTACCGGCCGTACCGGCCGCACCCGCCGCCACCCGTCGCGCCGCCGCCCGCTCCACCAGCGCCACCGCGCCCACCACCAGGACCAGCAGCCCCGTCACCACCTGGGCGGCCTGCACCAGCGGCATCAGCCCGGGAACGGCCTTGCCCAGGTCCGTCACCCTGGTCGTGGTCGCGCCGAAGGCCACCACCTGCCAGCCGCCCCAGCCGAACAGCGAGCCGGAGGCCGTCCAGGCCACCAGCAGCGGCCCGACCAGCCGCCGCCGCGGCCCGGCCCGGAACACGAGGGCCAGCAGCGCGCCGACGGCGGCCACCGCCATCACCGCGGTCACCCCCTCCATCACCGCCACGCCCCGGTTGTGGTCCTCGGCCATGGCCGTCGGCAGCCCGGCGGTGCCGCCGCAGGCCCAGTAGGTGCGGGCCGCCGCGACGCCCAGGGCGAGCAGGGCGGCGGCGCAGGCGAGCGTGCGCTGCACGGTCAGCGTGGGGGAGTCGGGCAGGTCGCCGATCCGCTCCCGCAGCAGGCCCGGCCAGCGCCGCCGGGCGTACAGCGCGAAGGCGGTGAGCAGGGCGACCCCCTGGACGGCGAACCCGCCGTACACCACCCCGAAGACCCAGCCGCCGAGCCCGCCGGGGCCGTCCTGGCGGCTCTCCGGAGCGGGGCCGGCCAGCAGGGTGCTCAGCAGGAGCAGCGGCAGCGCGACGAGGATGGTCCCGAGCAGTCCGGTGGCGACCCACATCGGGAACGCCACCAGCCCGGCGGGCGCCCGCCGGCCCCACGGCCGGACGAAGGCCAGGGCCAGGGCCAGGGCGACGGCGTCCATGCCGAAGGTGAGCAGGTTCACCAGCCAGAGCGCGTCCAGGGCGGCCGGGTCGTCGGCGCCCACCGGATGGCCGGTCAGCCAGAGCGTCTTGAGCGTCAGGTACGGCACCGTCGCCAGGACGGCGACCCAGGCCGCCCCCGCCCGCACCGCGTTCTCGTAGGTCCTCATGGGTTCCACGGTCGCGCCCCGCCCGGGGGCGCCACGTCAACCCGGTGAAGGGTCGCCCTCCCCCTCCCGGGGGATCTTCCCGCGCGCCCCTCCTCCCGGCCCGGGGGAGGCTCGTTGATCCGCACGCGCACCGCACGAACCGCACGCGCACCACAGGAACCGCACGCGCACCGCACGAACCCGCACGCGGCGCGCGCCCGTCGGCGCACCGTACGGGCCGGCGGGCGCAGCGCACCGCACCCGCACCCGCGCCGGCCGGCGCCCGTGCGGGGATCCGCAGTCGACGGGAGGGGACCCGCCATGACCGAGCCGTCCGCACCGGTACCGCCGCCCCGGCGGCCGCAGACACCCCCGCCGCCGCCCGGCGTCCCGGCGGTGGACCCGCTCCAGCAGCTCATCCAGGCCCAGACCGGGACGCCCCGCGGCGACGCCACCGCCTACCTGCGGGCGGGTGCCCACCTCGATCCGGCCTTCCGGGACGCGGTGATCGAGGAGCTGGCCGAGCACCCCTACCGGGTGCCGCCGCCGACCCCCGGGGTCGACCTGGTGGCGGTGCTCGCGGAGTGCTACGCCGCCCGGCGCCAGGCCGTCGCCCGGGCGGTGCTGGTCCTGCTGGCGGCGGCCGTGGTGCCGGTCCTCACGGTCTGCGCCGTCCTCGCCGTGGCGGAGGGCGGCCCGGCCGGGGCGCTCGACCCGCTGCTGCGGATCTGGCTGCTGCAGCTGGCCCTCCCGCTGGCGCTGGTCGCGGCCTGGCTGGTCCGGTCCGGGCGGCCCGGGCGCCGCCGGCTCGGCCACTGGCTGGCCGTCGGCTGGGCGCTGACCTCGGCCGCGGCCATCGGGTGGCCGTGGATCGCCGGACTGGTCGCGGTCTGGTTCGCGGTGGCCCTGGCCGGCCACCGGCGCCTCGAACTGACCCTGCACGACCTCGGCACGGGCCGCGCCGCCGCCCCCGAGGACCCGGACCCGGCCCACCAGGACCTCTACCGGCGGCTCGCCCGGCAGCAGGCCGACCCCGACGTGGTCTACAGCGACTACGCGCCCTTCGTCGGCGCCGGGATCGAGGTCGACCACTGGTCCTTCGCCGACGAGCTGGTGCCCGACCCGACGGCAGGCGACCCTGCCGACTTCTCGGCAGGTCCTCCGGCGGGCCCCTCGGCGGGCCCCTCGGCAGGTCCGGACGCCGCCCGGGCACCGCTGACCGCCCCGGCCGTCCACGCCCGGCTGCGCACCGAGCTCGCCCGGCTCGGTGCGGCGGGCGCCCCGGCCTCCCCCGGCGACCGCCTGCACGGCATCGCCGTGGACGACCTGGTGTTCAAGAGCGGCAAGCGCCTCGGCCCGGCCGGCGACTGGTGCGGGCACGGCCCGGGCACCGCCTTCGCGGCCCTGGCGCCCTACGCGGCCCGCTGCGCCGCCGCCCTGAACCGCGGCCTGCGGGACCCGGCGGGCTGGTGGGTGGAGAGCGTCGACCTCGCGGCCGAGGAACGCCTGCGGCACTTCCTCGCGGTGCGGGTGTCCGGCTGGCACGAGGAGATCGTCGTCACCGTGTTCGTCCGGGCCCAACTCCAGGGCGGACAGCTGTTCCTGGAGAGCCGGGCCTTCGTGCTCCCGCCGGTCGCCCGGGCCTACCACGCGATCGACACCGCCACCCCGGCCACCGGGGCGGCCGAGTGGACCGGTCTCGCCGCGGCGGCGCTGCTGTCGCTGCCCGCCCTGGTGGCGGGCTCGGCCGGGGTGGTGCGCCGCGCGGCCCGCAGCCGCCGGGCCGCCGTGCGCAACGCCGCCTGGTACGCGCGGATGTGCCGGGAGAACCGGCTGGTCGACCACGGGCCCGCGCTGTCCGTCCGGGAGCTGGGCGCGGAGCCCGCGTACCAGCAGCTGTTCCAGGAGATGGACGTCCAGCGGTACCTGAAGTGCGTCCGGGCCCGGATCGTGACGGCCGTCCAGGAGTGCCTGCGCGAGCACGGCTACCGGACGGAGGGGGCGCGGGCGCTGCAGAACGTGGTGGTCAACCACGGGGTGCAGGTGCACGGCGACGTGCACGGCGTGGTGCAGAGCGGGGAGTCCGCCGCCGCCTGGTACCAGCCGATCGCCACCCCCGCGCCGCGCGTCGGCAGCCCCCGGCCGGACTGATCCCCGCCCGGACCAGGCCCCGTCCGGACTGCGCCCCGGTGGCACCGCGGGCCACCCAGAGCGTTCCGGCCCGGGACGACCCCGGACCGGACCACCCGAAGAGCAGAGGAGTCGACCGAGATGGCGAACGCGTCCGACGGCGGGACCGGGATCAACATCACCGGGAACGTCACCGGCATCGTGCAGAGCGGCGGCCACGCCCGCGCGGAGTACACCCACCAGCAGGGCGCCCCGGCCCCGGGCGAGGCGCCGGAACTGCGCGCCCTGCTCGACGCCGTGGAGGCGCTGCGGGCGCAGCTGCGGGCGCTCGCCCCGGGGGAGCTGCCGCCGGGTGCGGCGGACGTGGCCGGTGAGGCCCTCGCCGAGGTCGCCGACGCGGCGGGGGCCGGCGGGGCCGGGCGGATCAGGCGCGCGGTCTTCACCCTGACCGGTGCCCTGGGCGCCGCCACGGCGCTGACCGCGGCCCTGCAGGCCCAGACCGCGGCGGCCGCCCCCTGGTTCTAGGTCCGTCGTCCCGGCCCGTCGGTTCCGGGCCGGTCGCCTCGGCGTCGTCGTACCGTCGCCGCCTGGTCCCGGAGCGCGTCGCCGTACCGTCGCCGGACCGTCGCCGGACCACCGCCCCGGCGGTCACCCCGGCGGTCGCCCGGCCCGTCGGGGGTCTTGTTACCGGCGGGTCGCTTCCCTATCATCGCGAGTGTTACAGCTTTACTGTCAAACCCCGAAGGGTCTGCAGCCAGTGCGTGACACGAGCACTCCGCCGGGCACCGGGACCGGTCCCCTGGCGGGGGTCAGGGTCGTCGAGCTCGCCGGGATCGGGCCGGGGCCGTTCGCGGCGATGCTGCTGGCGGACCTCGGTGCCGACGTCGTGCGGGTGGACCGGCCGGACCCGTCCCCGCTGGGGATCGACCCGGCCCGGGACGTCACCAACCGCAACAAGCGCTCGGTGCTGATCGACCTGAAGTCCCCGGAGGGCGCCGGCCGGGTGCTCGACCTGGTCGAACGGGCCGACCTGCTGATCGAGGGGTACCGCCCCGGCGTCGCCGAACGCCTCGGCGTCGGCCCGCACGCCTGCCTGGCCCGCAACCCCGCCCTGGTGTACGGGCGGATGACCGGCTGGGGGCAGCAGGGGCCGCGTGCCGCCGCGGCCGGCCACGACCTCGGGTACGCCGCCGTGGCCGGGGTGCTCGGGGTGGTCGCCGCGCCCGGCGGGCCGGACCAGCCGCCCGGCATCCCGGCCAACCTGCTGGGCGACTACGCCGGCGGCTCGCTCTACCTCGCCGTCGGCCTGCTCGCCGCCCTGCACCACGCCCGCGCCACCGGCGCCGGCCAGGTCGTGGACGCGGCGATCGTGGACGGCGCGGCGCACCTGTCGAGCATGCTCTGGGGCCTGCTCGCGGCAGGCCACTGGCAGGACCGCCGGGGGGTGAACCTGCTGGACGGCGGTGCGCCGTTCTACGCGGTCTACCGCGCGGCGGACGGCGGGTACCTGGCGGTGGGGGCGCTGGAGCCGCGGTTCTACGCCGAGTTCGCCCGGCTGCTGGAGCTCGGCCCGGACGCCCCCGGCCAGCACGACCCGGCCCGCTGGCCCGAACTGCGGGGCCTGATCGCCGCCCGCTTCGCCACCCGCACCAGGGCCGAGTGGGAGGCCGTCTTCGCGGGCTCCGACGCCTGTGTGGAGCCGGTGCTGACGATGCGTCAGTCGGCCGAGGACGCGCACCTGGTGGCCCGCGGCACCTATCTGGAGGTGGACGGGGTCACCCAGCCCGCCCCCGCCCCGCGGTTCTCCGTCACCCCGGGCGCGGTGCGCCGCCCGCCCGCCCGGCCGGGCGCCGACACCGCCGAGGTGGCGCGCGACTGGGCGGTGCCCTCGCTCCGCCTGACGGCCACCGATGCCGGGGCCGCGGCCCGCGACGCCGCGGCGGCGCGACCCGATACCGGGGCCGTGGCGCCCGTTACCGGGGCCGTGGCAGCCGATTCCGGGACGGCGGCACCCGATTCCGAGACAGGACAGGGAGCGTAGCGTTGCAGCGCGAGATCTACACCGAGCAGCACGAGGACTTCCGGCAGGTCGTGCGGGCCTTCCTCGCCAAGGAGGTGCTGCCGCACTACGACCGCTGGGAGAAGGCCGGCATCGTCGACCGCTCCGCCTGGCTCGCGGCCGGCCGCCAGGGCCTGCTGGGCACGGCCGTGCCCGAGGAGTTCGGCGGCGGCGGCGCCGCGGACTTCCGCTACGCCGCCGTACTGGCCGAGGAGTTCGCCCGGGCCGGCGCCTCCGGGCTGGCGATCGGCCTGCACAACGACATCATCGGCCCCTACCTCACCTCGCTCGCCACCGAGGAGCAGAAGCGCCGCTGGCTGCCCGGGTTCTGCACCGGTGAGCTGATCACCGCGATCGCGATGACCGAACCCGGCACCGGGTCCGACCTGCAGGGCATCCGCACCCGCGCGGTCGACCAGGGCGACCACTACCTGCTCGACGGCGCGAAGACCTTCATCTCCAACGGCATCCTCGCCGACCTGGTGATCGTGGTCGCCCGCACCACCCCGGAGGGCGGCGCGCACGGGCTGAGCCTGCTGGTCGTCGAGCGCGGGATGCCGGGGTTCGAGCGCGGGCGCAACCTCGACAAGATCGGTCAGAAGGCCCAGGACACCGCAGAGCTGTTCTTCCAGGACGTCCGGGTGCCGAAGGAGAACCTGCTCGGCGAGCTGAACGGCGGCTTCGTCCACCTGATGCAGAACCTCGCCCAGGAGCGGCTGACCATCGCGGCCGCGGCGATCGCCGGGGCCGAGTACCTGGTGGAGATCACCACCGACCACGTCAAGCGGCGCGAGGCCTTCGGCCGCCCGCTCGCCAAGCTCCAGCACGTCCGCTTCGAGATCGCCGAGCTCGCCACCGAGTGCGCCGTCACCCGGGCCTTCGTCGACCGCTGCATCACCGAGCACAACCGCTACGCGCTCACCCCGGCGGACGCCTCGATGGCCAAGTGGTGGGCCACCGAGCTGCAGAAGCGCACCGCCGACCGCTGCCTCCAACTGCACGGCGGCTACGGCTACATGAGCGAGTTCCCGGTCGCCCGGGCGTTCACCGACGGCCGGATCCAGACCATCTACGGCGGCACCACCGAGATCATGAAGGAGATCGTCGGCCGCTCCATCCTCGGCTGAGCACCCGCCCCGAGCCCGAGCCCGGACCCGCCCGCCCCGGAAGCCACCCGCCCCGGAAGCCACCCCCCGAAAGCTGCCCCCGAAAGGCTCTCCACCGTGACCACCGAAGCGTACGTCTACGACGCGATCCGCACCCCGCGCGGCCGGGGCAAGGCCACCGGCTCGCTGCACGGCACCAAGCCGATCGACCTCGTCGTCGGCCTCATCCACGAACTGCGCCGCCGGTTCCCCGACCTGGACCCGGCCGCGGTCGACGACATCGTGCTCGGCGTGGTCAGCCCGATCGGCGACCAGGGCTCGGACATCGCCCGGATCGCCGCCATCGCGGCCGGCCTGCCCGACACGGTGGCCGGCGTCCAGGAGAACCGCTTCTGCGCCTCCGGGCTGGAGGCCGTCAACCTGGCCGCCGCCAAGGTCCGCTCGGGCTGGGAGGACCTCGTCCTGGCCGGCGGGGTGGAGTCGATGTCCCGGGTCAAGATGGGCTCCGACGGCGGCGCCTGGTTCGCCGACCCGATGACCTCCTACGAGACGAACTTCGTCCCGCAGGGCATCGGCGCCGACCTGATCGCCACCCTCGAGGGCCTCTCCCGCACCGACGTGGACGCCTTCGCCGCCGAGTCCCAGGCCCGCGCCGCCAAGGCCCAGGCGGACGGCCTGTTCGACCGCTCGGTCGTCCCGGTCCGCGACCGCAACGGCCTGGTCGTGCTGGAGCGCGACGAGTTCATCCGCCCCGGCACCACCGTGGAGACCCTGGCCGGCCTCAAGCCCTCCTTCGCCGCCATCGGCGAGGCCGGCGGATTCGACGCCGTCGCCCTGCAGAAGTACCACTGGGTGGAGGCCATCGACCACGTCCACCACGCCGGCAACTCCTCCGGCATCGTCGACGGCGCCGCGCTCGTCGCCATCGGCAACCGCGAGGTCGGCGAGCGGTACGGGCTGCGCCCGCGGGCCCGGATCGTCTCCGCCGCCGTCTCCGGCTCCGAGCCCACCATCATGCTCACCGGCCCCGCCCCGGCCACCCGCAAGGCGCTCGCCAAGGCCGGGCTCACCGCCGCCGACATCGACCTGGTCGAGATCAACGAGGCCTTCGCGGCCGTCGCCCTGCGCTTCATCCGCGAACTCGGCTTCCGGCCCGACCAGGTCAACGTCAACGGCGGCGCCATCGCCCTCGGCCACCCGCTCGGCGCCACCGGCGCGATGCTGCTCGGCACGGTCGTCGACGAGCTGGAGCGGCGCGACCTCCGGTACGGCCTGATCACCCTGTGCGTGGGCGGCGGCATGGGCGTGGCCACCATCGTCGAGCGCGTCTGACCCCCTGGTAGACCTGGAGACCCTGAACTCATGAGCGACACCACCACCATCCGCTGGGAGCAGGACCAGGACGGCGTGGTCACCCTCGTCCTCGACGACCCCACCCAGTCCGTCAACACCATGAACGAGGCCTTCACCGCCGACTTCGACGCCGTCGTCGAGCGGCTGGCCGCGCTCGCCGGGGCGGGGGAGCTGCGCGGGGTGATCGTCACCTCCGGCAAGCGGACCTTCTTCGCCGGGGGAGACCTGCGGATGCTCTCCGCCGCCCGCCCCGAGGACGCCGCCGCCGTCCTGGAGAAGTCCCTGCGGATCAAGCGCGCGCTGCGCAGGCTGGAGACCCTGGGCCGGCCCGTCGTCGCCGCCGTCAACGGCAGCGCGCTCGGCGGCGGCCTGGAGATCGCCCTCGCCTGCCACCACCGGATCGCCCTGGACACTCCGGCCAGCCGGCTCGGCCTGCCCGAGGTCACCCTCGGCCTGCTGCCCGGAGGCGGCGGCGTGGTCCGCACCGTGCGACTGTTCGGCATCACCGACGCCCTGCTGAAGGTCCTGCTGGAGGGCCGCCAGTACCGCCCGGCGCAGGCCCTGGAGCACGGGCTGGTCCACGAGCTCGTGGCCACCCCGGAGGAGCTCACCGCCCGGGCCCGGGCCTGGATCGAGGCCAACCCGACCGCCGTCCAGCCCTGGGACGTCAAGGGCTACCGGATCCCCGGAGGCACCCCGTCGACCCCGGCCTTCGCCGCCAACCTGCCCTCCTTCCCCGCCAACCTGCGCAAGCAGCTGAACGGCGCCCCCTACCCGGCCCCGCGCAACATCCTGGCCGCCGCCGTGGAGAGCGCCCAGGTCGACGTCGACACCGCGATGGTGGTCGAGGCCCGCTACTTCACCGAGCTGGCCTGCGGCCAGACCAGCAAGAACATGATCCAGGCGCTGTTCTTCGACATGCAGGCCGTCAACTCCGGTGCCGGGCGCCCCAAGGACGTCGAGAAGCGGACGGTCCGCCGGGTCGCCGTGCTCGGTGCCGGCATGATGGGTGCGGGCATCGCCTACACCTGCGCCAGGGCCGGCATCGAGGTCGTGCTCAAGGACGTGAGCCTGGAGGCCGCCGAGCGCGGCAAGGCCTACTCCGCCGGGCTGCTGGACAAGGCGATCGCCCGCGGCCGCTCCACCGAGGCCAAGCGCGACGCGCTGCTCGCCCGGATCACCCCCACCGCCGAACCCGCCGACCTGGCCGGCTGCGACGCGGTCATCGAGGCGGTCTTCGAGAACACCGAGCTCAAGCACAAGGTGTTCCGGGAGATCGAGGGCGTCGTCGCCCCCGACGCGCTGCTCTGCTCCAACACCTCCACGCTGCCGATCGGGGTGCTCGCCGAGGGCGTCGAGCGCACCGCCGACTTCATCGGCCTGCACTTCTTCTCCCCGGTCGACAAGATGCGCCTGGTCGAGATCATCCGCGGCCCGCAGACCGGTGACGAGGCGCTCGCCCGCGCCTTCGACCTGGTCCGGCAGATCGACCGCACCCCGATCGTGGTCAACGACTCGCGCGGCTTCTTCACCTCGCGGGTCATCGGGCAGTTCCTCAACGAGGGCGTCGCCATGATCGGCGAGGGCGTCCACCCGGCCAGCGTCGAGCAGGCCGCGGCGCAGGCCGGCTACCCGGCCAAGGTGCTCTCGCTGATGGACGAGCTCACCCTCACCCTGCCGCGCAAGATCCGCGACGAGTACCGGCGGGCCGTCGAGTCGACCGGCGGCAGCTGGACCCCTCACCCGGCGGACGCCGTGATCGACCGGATGGTCGACGAGTTCGGGCGCCCCGGGCGCAGCGGCGGCGCCGGCTTCTACGAGTACGGCGAGGACGGCGGCCGCGGGCGGCTCTGGCCCGGACTGCTGGAGCACTTCTCCGGCGCGGGCGGGGCCGAGGTGCCCTTCGAGGACCTCAAGGAGCGGATGCTGTTCAGCGAGGCGCTGGACTCGGTGCGCTGCCTGGAGGAGGGCGTGCTGACCTCGGTGGCCGACGCCAACGTGGGCTCCATCCTCGGCATCGGCTTCCCGGCCTGGACCGGCGGTGTCTTCCAGTACATCAACGGGTACCGGGGCGGCCCGGCCGGCTTCGCGGCCCGCGCCCGCGAACTCGCCGCCGCCTACGGCGAGCGGTTCGCGCCGCCGGCGCTGCTGGAGCGGATCGCGGCGGAGGGGCGCACCTTCACCGACTGACCGCCGCTCCGGTGCGGGACCGAGTGACCGCCGGTCCGCACCGGACCGAGTGACCGCCGTTCGGCACCGGACCGAGCGACCGTCAGTCCCGCGCGGGCGGGGCCGTGCCCAGCACGGCCCCGCCCAGCTCCTCCCGCAGCGACCGCTGGAACGCCGTGACCAGCGCCTGCGCCACCATCGGCTGGATGTGGTCCGTCAGCGCCTTCATCCGGGCCAGCTCCTCCGGAGCCGGCTCGCTCTCCCGGTAGGGCTTCCACACCGTCTCCCGGAACAGCCGCTGCAACTCCCGGGCCGTCGCCCGGCTGTGCTCCAGCACCACCGCGCGGGCGGCCAGCAGCGTCTCCAGCGGGATCGGGACGTCCAGGATCCGCACCCCGAGCGGCAGCAGGCCCGGATCCACCCGGAACACCTCGGGATCGGCCGTGCGCTCCACGGCCCCCATCGCCGCCAGCCGGCCGACCTGTTCCTCCGACAGGCCGCGCCCGGCCCGCCGCTCCAGCTGCGCCCGGCCCAGCTCCTCCACCGCCTCCGGCGTCCAGGACGCCACCAGCGCCCGGTGGATCGCCAGGTCCAGCGGCGTGCTGTCCTCCGGCAGCTGCGCCAGGTACCGCTCGATCGCGGCCAGGGTGAGGCCCTGGCGCTGCAGTTCCTCGATCAGCCCCAGCCGGTCCAGGTGCGCCGGGCCGTACAGCCCGACCCGTCGCGGGCCCAGCTCCGGTGGCGGGAGCAGCCCCTTCGTCCCGTAGAACCGGACCGTCCGCACCGTCACCCCGGCCCGCGCCGCCAGCTCGTCCACCGTGAGCCGGACCACCCCGTCCTCCACGGCTTCCCCCATCCGTCGCCTCCTGCGCTGGCACACTTCCGCTGTGACAGCTGCAGTGTGACAGTGCCGGGCGTGCGGGTCCACCGCGTGCCGGTCCGGGCCCGCGCCGCCCCGCGTCCGCACACGGGTCCGCCCCCGGCGCACGGTGGCGGCGGGGGCGGACGGGGCGCGCGGACGGCCCACGGGGCCCGTCGGGGCCTGGCCCGTCGGGACCTAGCGGGACGAGGCCTCGGCGAGGTCGGCGTGGTGGCGGCGGGTGACCTCGGGATGGGCCCGGGTGTACCCCTTCCACTCGTTGAGGCCGAACTCGGCGAACAGCGGGTTCTCCGGGTCCTCGGTGGCGCCGGGGGCGTGGTGGGCGAGCGGGAAGTCCAGCGGCTCGATGTGGGCGTCCAGGCGCGGGTTGTAGAAGAACGGCACGGAGAACCGCTCGCGGGCGCCGGCCGGGCTGACCACCCGGTGGTTGGTGGCCTTGAGGTACCCGTCCGTGGCCACCTCCAGCAGCTCGCCGAGGTTGACCACGAAGGCGCCCTCCATCGGCGGGACCTCCAGGAAGGTGCCGTCCGGGCGCTCGACCTGGAGCCCGCCGACGGTGTCCTGGAGGAGCAGCGTGATGAAGCCGTAGTCCTTGTGGGCGCCGACGCCCTGGCCGGCGCCGTCCGGCGCGGTGCCGGGGTAGCGCACCAGCTTGAGCCGCAGGTGCGGGTGGCCGGCGAAGGCGGCGTCGTAGAAGTCGGGGCGGGCGCCGATCGCGGCGAGGAGTTCGTGCAGCAGGCGGCGGGCGACGTCGCCGAGGTGGTCGATCCAGCCGAGCGCGGCGGTGCGCAGCTCGGGCAGCGCGGCCGGCCACTGGTTGGGCCCCTCCAGCCACCAGTAGGGGGGCTCGCCGGTGCCGGGCACGTGCGCGGGCAGCTCGGCGCCTATGTCCAGCTGGTCGCGCCAGTCCTGGCTGCCGCCGGTGCGCTCGTCACCGGTGCGGGTGTAGCCGCGGTAGTGCGGGGAGTTGAGGTTGCTCACGGCGAGCCGGTCGGTCTCGGGGAGGGCGAAGAAGGCGCGCATCGCCGCGGTGAGCGAGGCCGTCTCTGCCGGGGTGATGCCGTGGCCGACGAGCTGGAAGAACCCGACGCCGGTGGCCGCGGCACGGAGTTCGTCGTGCAGGCGGCGACGGTCCTCGGGGCCGCCGTGGGCGAGCGAGAGGTCGATCACCGGGAGGGAGTCGGGTACGGGCGTGTGCTGCTGCGACATGTGTGACATCCGCTGGTCTCGTCCCGGCGGGGCCCGGTGATCGACCGGGGGCGGCCGGAGGAACCGCCTGGTGCGGCGGGTGCTCCGGGGGCCGGGAGGTGGTGGCGGCCACGTGGGGGCCGCCCTGAGGGTGGTTGGCGCGAGGTTCAGCTGGAGCGTCGACAGGACATGCTCGTCACGCGGAGCAGGTCCACGTGGCGACGACGAACAAGGATGAGCACGTCACCAGCCTAGATGACCCCCTCGTCGGCGAGCGAGCCCCCTGCCGCGGAGTGAGCCCTCTCACTTGTCGGTGGGCGATCAAAGGTCGTCCGGGTCCGTCCCCCCGCGCCCCCGGCGCCGTCCCCCCGCGCCCCCGGCACCACCCTCCCGGGTGCCCCGGTCGGGGCCCCCCCCCCCCCCCCCCCCCGGCGGGGCCCCCCCCCCCCCCCCCCCCCCCCCCCCCCCGCCACCCCCCGCGGGGGGCCCCGGGGCGCCCCCCCCCGCCCCCCGGTGGGGGGGGGGCCCCGCCGGATCAGCCCAGCCGCGCCGCCGCGTACGCCTCCATGGCGGCCCGCTGGTAGGCGGCCAGACCCGGGGCCACGGCCTCGTACACGGCGCGCCACTGGTCGTTCCCGGTGCAGGAACGCGCGATCGCGAGGTACTCCCCGACCGGGACGCCGCGCAGGGCGGTGAGCTGCCGGTACTCGGCGTCGACGTGGCTCTGCACGGTCTCCGCGTCCGCCGGGTGGCCGGCGGTCATCAGCTCCGCGAGGCGGACCATCCGCGCCGTCCGCTCGCGCTGGCCGGCCTCCACCTCGGCCGGGCTCATCGCGGCGGTGGTGCGGCGGGCGGCCTCGGCGTGCTCGGGGAAGTCCCGCAGGCTCCGCTCGACGTCGGCGGGCTGGATGCCCTCGAACAGGTTCTCCGGTCGGTTGATGCTGGTCATGGGTGTGCCGTCCCTTCGGGAACGTTCCAGGTCGGCGATCGTGCGGGAGACGGTGGCGGCCAGGGCGGCCAGCCGGTCGCGCTCGGCGAGCAGCCGGCGCTGGTGGTCCCGGAGGGCCTCCAGCTCGTCCACCTGATCGTCCGTGATCCGGGCGATCTCGGTCAGGCCGACCCCCAGCGCGCGCAGCACGAGGATCTGCTGCAGCTGCAGCAACTGCCGCTCCTCGTAGTAGCGGTGGCCGTTGGAGCCGATCCGGGCCGGTGGCAGCAGCCCGATCTCGTCGTAGTGCCGCAGGGTCCGGGCGGTCACCCCGGACATCCGGGCGACCGCCGCGATCGGCCAGGCCGCTGCCATCCGTCTTCCCCCTCGTTCACGTCCGCTCGGACCGGGGCCGGTTCCTCCGGCCCTGGTCACGACCGTAGGAGCTGCCGTTGCGGCAACCGCAAGCCCTGACTCCGCCCGGATTCCGGCCGGTCTCCGCCTGCACCCCGTCGGGCGTCCCTCCGCACCCCGTCGGGCGTCCGCCTGCGCCCCGCCCGGCCGCCGGGGCGTCCGGTGCGGGGCCCGCCCGGATCAGCCCAGCAGGCCGCCCAGGTGCGCGTCCTCGGCGAGCAGCCGCCACGAACGCCCCGGCGAGGCGAACGCCTCCGGGTCGACGGCCTCCACCAGACGGTCCACCACGGTGCTCAGCAGCGACTGCGGGTCGAACACCGCCCAGGTGTCCCGGCCCCGCCCGTAGTCCCAGCGGTCCCACTCCGCGCGCAGCCGCTCGCACGTCCACAGCGCGTAGAGCAGGGCGGACAGGTCGCGGTTGAGGTAGGCCTCCGGCTCGCCGTCGTCGTACCAGTCCGGCAGTTCGAGCCGGCCGGTGACACCGTCCAGCGCGATCGTCAGATCCGTCGGCCAGTCCCCGAGCGCCAGGAACTCCCGCTGGTACGGGCGCTCCTCCTCGCCGTCGAAGTACTCCGGGTACGCCTCCGCCATCGTGACCAGCGGCTCGGCGCCCACCCCGAACATCGCCCCGCCGAGCGGCAGCCCGATCTCCGTCAGCAGCCGCCGGGTCGGCTCGTGCACCAGCCCGGCGGGCAGCTCCTCCGCGCGGAAGCGGTGCACCGCGCCCGCGCCGTCGTCCTGGTCCGTCAACGCGGCGAGGTCGGCGACCAGCTCCGCGCCCACCTCGAACGCCGGCCCGCCCGGACCACCCGGCAGCGCACCCCAGCCCAGCGCCCGCACCAGCAGCGCCGTGCCCCAGTGCGCCGGCGCGGCGGCCCGCCCGAACAGCTCCGGGTCGGCCTCCCGCATCCGGCGCTCCGCCCCGGCCGTCACCTCGGCGACCACCGCCGGTCCGCGCCGCCCGTCCAGGGCGTCCGCCCGCCGGGCCGCCGCGGCGACCTCCTCGACCTCCCGCACCAGCCCGGCCAGCGCGGGCAGGCCGGAGGCCAGCGGATCCCGCCGCACCTCCCCGTCGGCCGTACCCTCCTCGCCCAGGAACACCTCGCCGGTCACCCCGTCCAGCAGCACCGGGCCGCCGGCCGCGGCGAACGGCGCGCAGTACTCCGTCTCCCCGAGGACGAACCACCGCTCCGACCCCGGCAGGGCCTCCAACGCGCCGTCACCGATCGCCCCGAAGTCCAGGAACGCCCCCGAGGCCGGCAGCCCCTCCCGCACCAGGAACTCCCGGCTCCCCGCGTGCACCACCCCGTCCGGCAGCCCTGCCGCCGCGACCCGAACCTGCCCCACGTGCCACACCCTCCCCGACCCTGACCCCCAGACCCTAGGGTCTGCCTTCGAACCCGCGTCCACGGGGGGCTGGGCACGCACTCCCCGAGCCATCGGCCGGAAGGCACCCCCACCGCGCGGACTTCCTCTCCGCCCCTGCGGCGCACGCACCCCCAGGCCACCCCGCCCGCCCTCCGAGCGGACGACGGGGGTTCGACGACAGACCCTAGCCGCCCCGCCCGACACCGCCGCCGACGGAGCCCTTCCGGCGACGGCGCGGGCAGGGGGCGCCGGAAGCCCCGGGCGACCCCCGCCCGCCCGGACGCCACCGGGTGGCCCCGTACGTCGTCGCGCCCGAGGCGGTGCCGGCGGCCGTGATCCCGTTGCGGTGTCAGGGCGGTGCACGCGGGCGGGGGATGCGAGGGGCGCGACGCGGCGGTGCCCGCCCGCCTTGCGGCCCGCTCCGGCGGAGGGCCTCCGGATGCCGCTGCCGGCCGAGTGGTGACTGTCGGTCACTCGTCGCGCAGTCGTCGGCTGTTGAGGTCGTCGCCCGGTGGGGGTGGGTTGTTCGGGGGCGTGGCGCTCACTTGCCCGGTGCAGCCTCCCGGCCCGCCTTTCGTGGCCGTCCGGCGAGGAGTGCCGGCTCCGGGCGGGGCGGCGGCTCCCGATCCGGCGAGACCTCCGGTGGCCGGCTTCCCCGTCGGGCGCCGCCCGCCGCCTGCCGTCCGCCGTTCGGTGCCGTCCGCCGTTCGGCGGATGCCTCCGGTGGTGGCGACCGGCCTGTTCCGGATCGGCTTCGCGCCCGTCCGCGGCCGACGCCGGGGCGTGTCGCCCGCAGCCGCAGGGCCTCTCGGGTCGCCGACCGTCCGGCTGTCACGGAGTGTGACGAGTGGGGTGGTCTGGTCGGACTTGAATCTTTGCGAACGAATGTTCGATCCTGGGGGTGTGCCCGTCATCGAATCTGTTTTCGAATCTGCTGCCGAGCGGCCGACGCTCCGGCCGGTGGCGTCGACCGCCGTGCCGGGGGACGGGCCGGCCGGCCGCGGGCTGCTCCCGGTGCCGCCAGCGCTGCGCGAGGTACTGCCGGACGGCGGGCTGCGCAGGGGTGCGGCGGTGTCGGTGGCGGGTGGGGACACCGGGCTGCTGCTGGCGCTGGCGGCCGGGGTGAAGGAGACGGAGGGCGGCTGGACCGCGGCCGTCGGCCTGCCGGAGCTGGGCCTGGCCGCGGCCGAGGGGTACGGGCTGGACCTGCGGCGGCTGCTGGTCGCCGACGACCCGGGGCCGTACTGGGCCGAGGTGGTCTCGGTGCTGGCCGGTGCGGTCGAGCTGGTCATGCTGCGCCCGGACGGCCCGGTGGCGCCGAAGCTGGCCGCCCGGCTGGCGGCGGTGCTGCGGCGCAGCGGGTGCGTGCTGCTGGTGGCCGGGCCCTGGCCGGGGGCGGTGCTGCGGCTGGGGGTGCGGTCCGGGCGCTGGTTCGGGCTGGGGGACGGCTACGGGCAGCTCGCCGGCCGGCAGGTCGAGGTGGTGGCCGAGGGGCGCGGTTCGGCGGTGCGCGGGCGGACCGCCCGGCTCTGGCTGCCGGACGAGCACGGCGCGGTGCGGCCGGTCCGGGAACCGCAGGCCCCGGAGCACCCGGTCCTGGACCACCTCGCCCCGGACCACCTCGCCCCGGACCGTCCGGTCACGGCACATCCGGCCACGGCAGGCCCGCGCGCGACCGGGCCGCGGCCGCTCGAGCAGGCGGCGGTGGTGTGAACGGCATGAGCGGCACGAACAGCACGAGCGGCGCGCGCGGCACGACGGAGGACGCCGACCGGACGCCGCGGGTGCTGGTGGTCTGGTGCCCGGACTGGCCGGTGGTGGCGGTGACCGGTGACGACCCGGTGGCCGTGACCGAGGGCGGGCGGATCCTCGCCTGTTCGGCCGGGGCCCGGGCGGCCGGGGTCCGGCAGGGGCAGCGGCTCAAGCTGGCCCAGCGGCTCTGCCCGGCGCTGGAACTGCGCGACCGTGACCCGGAGGCGGAGACCCGCCGCTTCGAGCCGGTGGTCGCGGCGGTGGAGGCGTTCACGCCCCGGGTGGAGGTGATCCGACCCGGTCTGTGCGCGATCCCGGTGAAGGGGCCGGGCCGCTACTTCGGCGGTGAGGAGGCGCTGGCGGCCAAGGTCGGGACAGCGGTCGCGGAGGCGCTGGCGCGGCGGCCGGTTCCGGACGCCGTCCCCGGCGCGGAGCCCGTACCCGAGCCCGCCCCGGAACCCGCCCCGGAGCCCCCGAGCGCCCCGGAGCCCCCGACCGCCCAGGTCGGCGTGGCCGACGGCCTGTTCGCCGCCGTGCTCGCCGCCCGGGCCGGGGTGCTGGTGCCGCAGGGGCGGACCGCCGAGTTCCTCGCGCCCTACCCGGTGGGCACGCTCGGCGACGAGGCGTTGGCGGAGCTGCTGGGGCGGCTCGGCCTGCCGACCGTCGGGGCGTTCGCGGCGCTGCCGCCCGAGGCGGTCGCGGACCGGTTCGGCCCGGTCGGGACGGTCGCGCACCGGCTGGCCCGCGGTCTGCAGCCGCGCCCGCTGGTGCCGCGCGACCAGGAGCCGGACCTCGCCGTCGAGCAGCGCTTCGACCCGCCCGAGCCGCTGGCCGAGCCCCTGGTGTTCGTGGCCCGCACGCTGGCAGAGCGCCTGCACCAGCGGCTGGCGGGGGCCGGGCTGACCTGTCGGCGGGTGGCCGTCGAGGTGGTCTGCGCGGACGGGCGGGCGGCCTCGCGGCTGTGGCGGCACGAGGGGCGGCTCTCGGCGACGGCGCTGGCCGAGCGGGTCCGCTGGCAGCTCCAGGCCTGGCAGGGCGCGGGCACCTTCGCGGCGTCGGTGTCCGGGGAGGGCGGCGGCTTCACCCTGCTCCGGCTGGCCCCGGACGGCCTCTCCCCGGACCAGGGGCGCCAGTTGGCGCTGTGGGGGCAGGCGGTCGCGGACGACCGGGTCGAGCGGGCGGTGGCCCGGGTGCAGGCGGTGCTCGGGCACGCCGGGCTGCGCAGGATCGAGCCGTCGGGCGGCCGGGGCCCGGGTGAGCAGGCGGTGAAGGTGCCGTGGGGCGAGCCGTACGAGGCGGCGGCGCCGGCCGACGCGCCGTGGCCGGGGCGGCTGCCGGACGTGTGGCCGGCGGTGGTGCTGCGGGATCCGGCGCCGGTGCGGGTGCTGGACGGGGCCGGGCTGCCGGTGACGGTGGACGGCCGGGCGGGGGTGTCGGCCCGGCCGGTGCTGGTGGTGTTCCAGGGGCGGGAGGAGCAGGTGGAGGGCTGGACCGGGCCCTGGCCGGCGGTCGAGTACTGGTGGGACCAGGCGCTCGCCCGTCGCCGGGCGCGGTTCCAGGTGGTGGTGGGTGACGGCCGGGCGCTGCTGCTCACCGTGGAGGGGGGTGCGTGGTACCTGGAGGCCGGTTACGACTGACCGGAGATCGGGCCCGGGGGGAATCCGAGCACGAGAACGACGAAGGCGACTCCCGATGGGCTTCACCAGCCACCCCACCGTCCCCTGGAACGAGCTGCACCGCCGCCTGGCCGGCGCGGCGCCGGACCGCACGGTCGTCCCCCTGCACCGCCCCGCCCGGCAGGACGCCGCCCCCGAGGGCCCGGGACACCCCGGCGGCCCGGGGCGCCCCGGAGGTGCCGGCGACGGCCCCGGCGCCCCCGCCGACGAGCCCTGGGCCGAGCTGCACGTCCACTCCGCCTTCAGCTTCCTGGACGGCGCCAGCGACCCGGAGGACCTGGTCGCCGAGGCGGCCCGGCTGGGGGTGGAGACCCTGGCGATCACCGACCACGACGGCCTGTACGGTGCGGTCCGGCTGGCCGGGGCGGCCCGCGGCACGGGCGTGGCCACCGCGTTCGGCGCCGAGCTGACGATCCGTCACGAAGGTGCCGGGGACGAGCACCTGCTGGTGCTGGCCCGCGACCCGGACGGCTACCGCCGGCTCTCCGCCGCGATCGCCGCCGCCCAGCTGGCGGGCGGGGCGAAGGGCCGCCCGGCGTACGACCTGGCGGCGCTGGCCGGGGCGCACGGCGGCCACTGGGCGGTGCTCACCGGCTGCCGGCTGGGCCGGGTCCCGGCCGGGCTCGGGGACGGCACCGCCGGGCGGCGGCTGGACACCCTCGTGGAGGCGTTCGGCCGCGACAGCGTCCACGTCGAGCTGATCGACCAGTGGCTGCCCGGTGACGACCGGCGCAACGACGCCCTCGCCGCGCTCGCCGCCGAGCACGGCCTGACCGCCGTCGCCTCCACCAACGCCCACCACGCGGGCCCCGCCCAGGGCCGGCTCGCGCAGAGCCTGGCCGCGCTGCGCGGACGCCGCACCCTGCAGGACGCGGCCGGCTGGACGCGGGCCGCCGGCACCGCGCACCTGCGCTCCGGCCGCGAGATGGCGGCCCGGCTGGCCCGCTTCCCGGGGGTGCGGCGGGCCACCGCCGAACTGGGCCGCGCCTGCGCCTTCGACTTCGCCCGGCTGGACCCCGAGCTCCCGGGCTTCCCCGTCCCGGCGGGCGAGACCGAGATCGGCCACCTGCGGGCCCTGGTCGCCGCCGGCGGCCCGGCGCGCTTCGGGCCCGGCAACGCGGCCGCCCGGCGCCAGCTCGCCAAGGAGCTGGACGTCATCGAGGACCTCGACCTGGCCGGCTACTTCCTGATCGTGCACGACATCGTCGACTTCTGCCGCCGGGAGGACATCTGGTGCCAGGGCCGCGGCTCGGCGGCCAACTCGGCGGTCTGCTACGCGCTGGGGATCACCGCCGTCGACCCGGTCCACTACCGGCTGCTGTTCGAGCGCTTCCTGTCCACCGCGCGGGACGGGCCGCCCGACATCGACCTGGACATCGAGAACCGCCGCCGCGAGGAGGTCATCCAGTACGTCTACCGCCGTTACGGCCGCGAGCACGCCGCGCAGGTCGCCAACGTGATCACCTACCGGCCGCGGCTGGCGATCCGCGACGCGGCCCGGGTGCTCGGCTACCCGCAGGGCCAGGTGGACGCGTTCAGCCGGCAGACCGACTTCCGCTCCGCGCCCGGGGCGGACGCCGTGATCCCCGCCGACGTGCTCTCGCTCGCCGCCCAACTCCACGGCCTGCCGCGGCACCTGGGCATCCACTCGGGCGGCATGGTGCTCACCAGGGAGCCGATCGGCGAGATCTGCCCGACCGAGTGGGCCCGGATGCCCGGGCGTTCGGTGCTGCAGTGGGACAAGGAGTCCACCGCCGGCGCCGGGCTGGTGAAGATCGACCTGCTCGGCCTCGGCATGCTCGCGGCGCTGCACGACGCCTGCGACCTGGTCGCCGAGCACCACGGCCTGCGCTACGACCTGGCCGGCATCCCGGACGACGACCCGGGCGTGTACGCGATGCTGCGCCGGGCGGACACCGTCGGGGTGTTCCAGGTCGAGTCGCGGGCGCAGATGGCGACGCTGCCCCGGCTCAAGCCGGACCACTTCTACGACCTGGTGGTCGAGGTGGCGCTGATCCGGCCCGGGCCGATCCAGGGCGGCTCCGTCCACCCGTACCTGCGCCGCCGCGCCGGGGCCGAGCCGCCCGGCTGCCCGCACCCGCTGATGGAGAACGCGCTCGGCAAGACCCTCGGGGTGCCGCTGTTCCAGGAGCAGATGATGCAACTGGCCATCGACTGCGCGGGGTTCACCCCTCCCGAGGCCGACCGGCTGCGGCAGGCGATGGGTGCCAAGCGCTCGCACGAGCGGGTCGCCGAACTGCGTGACAGGCTGCTCACCGGGATGGCCGAGCGCGGCATCCCGCCGGAGGTGGCCGAGGACGTCTACGGCAAGATCGAGGCGTTCTCCAACTACGGCTTCCCGGAGAGCCACGCGATCAGCTTCGCCTACCTGGTGTACGCCAGCGCCTGGCTCAAGTACCACTTCCCGGCGGCCTTCGCGTGCGCGCTGCTGGCCAACCAGCCGATGGGCTTCTACTCGCCGCTCAGCCTGGTCTCGGACGCGCGGCGGCACGGCGTGCGGGTGCGCGGGGTGGACGTCAACGCCAGCGGGCCGCGGCCCACCCTGGAGCCGTACCGGGGGCCGACCCCGAAGCCGCCGCTGACTGCGGGCCGCCCGCAGCCGGCGATCCGGCTCGGCCTGGAGACGGTGCGCGGCATCGGCACCCCGCAGGCCGAGGCGATCGCGGCCGGGCGGCCGTACGCCGACCTGGAGGACTTCGCCCGTCGCACCGCCCTGCCCGCACCGGTCCTGGAGGCGCTGGCGACGGCCGGGGCCTTCGACTGCTTCGGCCTGACGCGCCGTCAGGCGCTCTGGTCGGCAGGGGCGTTCGCCGGGATATCGGACGGGGTGATCCCCGGTACCACGCCCGGCACCGAGGCGCCGGAGCTGCCCGAGCTGAGCCCGGTCGAGGCGACCATCGCCGACCTGTGGGCCACCGGCACCTCCGCCACCAGCCACCCGCTCCAGCACCTGCGCACCCACCTGGAGCGCGGCGGCGCCCTGTCCGCCGCCCAGCTCCCGGACGTGCCGCCGGGGACGGCGGTGGTGGTCGGCGGCCTGGTCACCCACCGGCAGCGGCCGCCGACGGCCGGCGGGGTGCTCTTCCTCAGCCTGGAGGACGAGACCGGCCTGATCAACGTGATCTGCAACCGCCCGGTCTGGGAGTCCCAGCGCCGCACCGCCCTGGACCGGGCCGGCCTGCTGGTGCACGGCCACGTCGAGCGCGACCGCGGCGCCACCAACCTGATCGCGACCCGCCTCACCCCGCTGCGGATCGGCCTCTGAGGCCTGCGTCCTCCGAGGCCTGCGCCGAAGCCCGCCCCCGACGCGTTCGCCGGGGGCGGGCGGGCCGCCCCGCCGGCCGGGTCAGGCGCCCGCGTCCCGTCCCTTCCCCGGCGCCCCGGCGAAGGCCTGGGCGATCGGCAGCCAGGCGGTGGCGACCGGGCCGGTGGCGGTGAGGGCGAGGTCGTCGCGGTGGCGGCGCTGGGTCACCAGCAGGCAGAAGTCCAGTGCGGGACCGGCCACCAGGTCCGTCGCCCCGGCCGGGCCGAAGGTCCACGACCCGCCGTCGGGGGCGGTCAGTTCGAGGCGCACCGGCTGCTCCGGCACGGGCAGTCCGCGCAGCTGGAAGGCGAAGCCGAGGGTGCGCAGCCCCAGGTGGGCGATGTGCCGCAGCCGGTCGGTCGGCTCCCGCGCCACCCCCAGTGCGTCGGCGACGTCCTGGCCGTGCGCCCAGGTCTCCATCAGTCGCGCGGTGGCCATCGAGGCGGGCTTCATCGGCGGGCCGAACCAGGGCAGCCGCTGGTCGGCCGGGGCGGCGGCCAGCGCGGCCAGGGCCGCCTCCCGGCCGGCCCGCCAGCGGGCCAGCAGGGCCGTGGGTGCGGCCGCCGCCCCCTCCGCGGCACCGGCCTCCACCGGGTCGGTGCCGGCGTCCAGCAGCGCGCCGAAGTGCTCGCCGAGCGCCGTGCCGAAGCCCTCCGCGTCGCGGGCGGCGAGGGCGGTCCAGTCGTCGGTCCAGGCCAGGTGGGCGATCTGGTGCGCGACGGTCCAGCCCTCGGCGGGGGTCGGGCGGGCCCAGCCGTCCGCGGGCAGGTCGGCGACCAGGGCGTCCAGCACCGCGCTCTCGGCCCGCAGGTCGCCGAGCAGCCCGGTCAGGACGTCCGCCGCGGGCGGTGTCGGGGCGTTCGGATCCGTCATCGGTTCCCTTCCTCCGGTCCCGGCGCATTACCCGCCGGTAATCCACGGCCGCACCCTACGCCGGGCCCGGCCGGCCCGCCCGGAACTCCGCGGAACCCGCACGTCGGACCTCTCGCCAGCGGCCGTGGTGCGTGTGACAATCTCGCGGTGAAGACGGACCCCAGGGCCGCGGACACCCCCAGGCCGACGCCCGCGGACGACCCCGGGATCGGCGCGCGCGCCGCCGAGTTGGTGCGGGACGCGGTGCTGGGCGACCTCGCCCGCCGGGTGGTGGCGCAGTGCGGGGCGGACGTCGGCCTGGTGGGCGTGCCCGAGCCGCTGCCGGTGGCGGTGCCCGGGCACCGCGCGGGCGAGGACGGCCTGGTGCTGCGGCACTGGGCGGGCACCCGGGCGGACCTGCTGCACGACCGCCCCGTCCCGACCGGTACCGGCCTGGGCGGGCGGGCGCTGGCCGAGCGGGCACCCAGCTGGGTGCCCGACTACCGTGCCGCCACCACGATCTCGCACCACCACGACGCCGCCGTCAGCGCCGAGGGCCTGTACGCGATGCTCACCGTGCCGCTGTTGCACGGCGGCACCGTGTACGGCGTGGTGTACGCCTCGCTGCGGGCCGTCGTCCCGTTCGGGGACGTCCGGATCGCGGCCGTCGGCCGGCTCGCGGCGACCGCCACCCGGGCGCTCGCCGGCGCCGCCGCCTGGGGCCGCCCGGAGTCCGCACGGCCGGGCGCCGGGACGGGCGCCGGGCCGACGGGCCCCGGACGGGCCGCCCCCGTAAGGCCGTTGACCCCGCGCGAGCACGAGGTGCTGCGCTGGGCGGCGACCGGCCGGACCAACCCGGAGATCGCCGCCCGGCTTGGGCTGACCTGCAACACCGTGACGGGCTACCTGAAGTCCGCCATGCACAAGCTGGGGGTCCGCAACCGGACCGAACTCGCCGTGGCGGCCCGGGAGTCCGGCCTGGTCGACTGACCGGAGCCGGTCGGCCGACCCGCCCCCTGTGCCGGGTCGGCCGACCCGCCGTCCGCGCCGGCCCGGTCGACCCGCCCCCCGCGCCGGGTCAGTTGACCTGTCGTCCGCGCCCTGCCCAGTACGGCTCGCGCAGCCGGAACTTCTGCAGCTTGCCGGTGGCCGTGCGCGGGAGGGCCTCCCGGAACTCCACCGAGGTGGGGGACTTGTAGCCGGCCAGCCGCTGCTTGCAGTGCGCGATCAGCTCGGCCTCGGTGACGGCCTCCCGGCCCTCCCGGAGCACCACCAGTGCCTTGACGGTCTCGCCCCACTTCTCGTCCGGCACGCCGATCACCGCGGCCTCGGCGACCGCCGGGTGGCTGTACAGGCAGTCCTCGACCTCGATCGAGGAGACGTTCTCCCCGCCGCTGATGATGACGTCCTTCTTCCGGTCCGAGATGGTCAGCTGGCCGTCGGTGAGGGTTCCGCCGTCACCGGTGTGGAACCAGCCGTCCCGGAGCGCCTCGGCGGTGGCCTCGGGCTGCTGCCAGTAGCCGTCCAGCACGGTGTTGGAGC
The DNA here is from genome assembly GCF_044768035.1 of Kitasatospora sp. NPDC101176. Classification (NCBI taxonomy): domain Bacteria; kingdom Bacillati; phylum Actinomycetota; class Actinomycetes; order Kitasatosporales; family Streptomycetaceae; genus Kitasatospora; species Kitasatospora sp. NPDC101176. The sequence goes on along the minus strand of NZ_JBIWPA010000039.1, from coordinate 39,805 downwards.
GCACCAGCACCTCGCCGGACGGGTCCACGCGCAGCCGGGTGCCGATCGCCGGCGCGCCGGCCTGCACCAGCCGCTCGGCCCGCTCGGCGGCGGGCAGGGCGTCCCACTCGGCGCGGGAGCGGTTGACGGTGACCACGGGGGAGGTCTCGGTCAGGCCGTAGAGCTGCATGAACTCCCAGCCCAGCTGCTCCTCGACCTGCTGCACCACGGAGGTCGGCGGCGGCGCGCCGGCCACGATCATCCGCACCCGATCGCGGCCGGGCACCGGGCCGTCCCAGTCGGCGGCCGCGTCCAGCACCATCTGGACGACGGCGGGCGCCCCGGACAGGAAGGTCACCCCGTGCCGCTCGACCCGGCGCAGGATCTCCGCGCCGTCCACCTTGCGCAGCACGATGTGCCGGGCACCGAGCCCGGTGAGAGAGAACGGCAGCCCCCAGCCGTTGGCGTGGAACATCGGCAGGGTGTGCAGGTAGACGTCCCGGTCGCTCGCGCCGTAGTGCAGGCCCATCAGCACCGCGTTCAGCCAGATGTTGCGGTGGGTGAGCTGGACGCCCTTGGGGCGGGCGGTGGTTCCGCTGGTGTAGTTGATCGTGGCGGTGTCGTTCTCGGAGAGCTCGTACCGCCGGGGGGCGTGGTCGAAGTCGTACAGCAGGGCGTCGCTGTCCGCGCCGAGCGTGAAGGTGTGCTTGGCCGTCACCCCGTGCAGGGAGTCGGCGAGTTCCGGGTCGACCAGCAGGACGGAAGCGCCGCTCTGCTCGACGATGTACGCCACCTCCTCGGCGCGCAACCGGAAGTTCACCGGCACCAGCACCCGCCCGTGGCCGCTCACCCCGAACAGGGCGGTCATCAGCCGGGCCGAGTTGTGCGACACGACGGCGACCCGCTCGCCGGGCCCGACGCCCAGCCGGTCCAGCCCGGCCGCCTGCGCCCGGGCCAGTTCGGCGACCCGGCGGTAGCTCAGCTCGCCCCAGGATTCGGCCGGCTGCACCGGCTCGTCGACGATGCCGACCCGGTCGCCGTAGACCAGCTCGGCCCGGTCGAGGAAGTCCATCACGGAGAGTGGAATCTGCATGCGCCCACTGTCCTCCCCGGGCCGCCCGCCGCATACCCCCGATCGGGGGTGTCGCCCGCGCGGGCGTCCCCGTCCGCCGGTGCCGGCGCCGCCCGGGGCCACCCGCCGGGGAGTCCGGGGCCACCCGCCCGGGTGCCGGGGTCACGCTTTCGGGTGCGCCCCGGCCGCCGCGAGGGCCGCGACCAGCCGGTCCCGGGCCTCGGCCTGCGCGGCGATCCGGCGCTCCATGACGGCCAGCCGCTCCCGGGCGATCCGCAGCGCCTCCGCGGACGGCGCCTGCGCCAGCACGTCGCCGTCCAGGCAGCCGAGGAAGGGGCGGACGTCCTCCAGGGTGAACCCGGCCGCGACCAGCGCGCGGATGTTGCGCACCCGGACGGCGGCCTGCTCCCCGTACTCCCGGTACCCGTTGGCGGACCGCTCGGAGCCGATCAGCCCGGCCTGCTCGTAGTGCCGCAGGATGCGCGGCGTCGTGTCCGTCCGCTCGGCCAGCTCACCGATCCGCACCCGCACGGCCCCCGTTCCCGCTGCACGGCGCGTCACATCACGAGCGCGCCCCCGTCCACCGAGAACACTACCCCGGTGACGAACGAGGCCTGCGGCGAGGCGAGTTGGGTGACCGCCCAGGCGATCTCGGCGGGCTGCGCGATCCGGCCCAGCGGGGTGTGCGCGACCTGCCAGGCGCGCAGCGCCGCCAGCTGTTCGGGGCCCAGCCCGGTGTGCTCGCCGATCGGCGTGTCCACCGCGCCCGGCGCCACCGCCACCACCCGGACACCGCGCGGCGCCAGCTGGACGGCCCAGCTGCGGGTGACCGACTCCAGTGCGGCCTTGCCCGCCGCGTACACCGAGTCCCGCGGCCAGCCGCGCTGACCGACGGCGGTGCTGATGTTGACGATCACGCCCCGGCTCCGGGTGAGCGCGGGCAGCGCGGCCTGGCCGAGCAGCACGGGGGCGACCAGGTTGGTGGCGAGCAGGGCCCCGACGCGCTCCCGGGTGAGGCCGCCGAGCTCTCCGCCGCCGACGATCGCCGCGTTGTTGACCAGTACGTCCAGCCGGCCGTACCGCTCCGTGGCCTCCCGCACGATCGCCTCCGGGGCACCCGGCCCGGTGACGTCCGCGACCAGCGGCAGGATCCGCTCCGGATGCGCGGCCGCCGTCCCTTCCAGCGGTTCGGGCCGTCGCCCGACCGCCACCACCCGCACCCCCGGGCCCTGCGCGGCGAACGCCCGGGCGGTCTCCCGCCCGATGCCCGTCCCCGCCCCGGTGACCACCACGACCCGCTGCCGTTCCGTCTGCTCGTCGTCCATGCCCCGAGTCTGCGAGCCTGCCGCCAGTGGCAGGGTCAAGCGGGCGGGGTCGAGCGAGCGGGGTCGAGCGAGCGGGCGCCCTCCCGCCGGCCTCCCGGTCGGCCTCCCGCCGGCCTCTCCACCGTTGGGGAGGCCGGCGTTCCACTTGCTGAGCCCGGCGCGAACAGGCGCCGACCGGTGCGCCGGAGCGGCCGTCCACCTGTTAGGAAGGGCGCAGCACGCGGAGTCCCGCACGCGAACCACGGGGAGAACTGCCATGGGCGACGAACGCTCGACGAACCTCTACGAGGCCGCCGGCGGCCTGGAGGCGCTGCGCCGCCTCAGCCGGACCTTCTACGAGGGGGTCCTCGCCGACCCCCTGCTCGCGCCGGTCTTCGCCGGCTTCACCACCACGCACGTCGAGCACGTCGCGGTCTGGCTGGCCGAGGTCTTCGGCGGCCCGGCCCGCTTCACCGCCGACCTCGGCGGCCACCAGTCGCTGCTCCGCTCGCACCTGGGCCTGGCCATCACCGAGGAGCAGCGGCTGCGCTGGATGGAGCTGATGGCCGACGCCGTGCGGGCGGAGCTGCCCGAGGACGAGCTGCTGCGGCGCCGGGTGCTGGAGTACTTCGACTGGGGCACCAGGATCGCCGAGGACGTCTCGGCCTCCCCGGCCGGAACCGACCTGGGGGACCCGGGCCCGACCCCGCGCTGGGGCTGGGAGGGTCTGCAGTGACGGTCGCCGCCGCCGGTCCGCGGGCCCGGGGCCTGCTGCTGCGCCCCTTCGTGGAGGGGGACGCGCCGGCCCTGGTCGAGGCCTACCGGGACGCGACGCTGCGCCGCTTCACCCGGGTCCCGGTGGACGACGCCGAGCAGGCCGCGCACTGGCTGGGCCTGCAGGAGCGGGGCCGGGCGGAGGGCACCCGGTACAGCTTCGCGGTCCTGGAGGAGGGCGTGCTCGTCGCCAACGTCGCGCTCAAGCGCGGCGTCCCGGGCGGGCCGGTGGCCGAGGTGGGCTACTGGACGGCGGCCGCGGCCCGCGGCCGGGGGGTGGCCCCGCGGGCCGTGGAGGCGGTGACGGCGTGGGCGTTCCGGGCCTTCGCCGCCGAGGGCCTGGACCGGATCGACCTGCTGCACCAGGTGGACAACCAGGCCTCCTGCCGGGTGGCGGTCAAGAGCGGCTACGCCCTCCGGGAGGTGCTGACGGCCCTGCCGCCGGAGTTCCCGCTGGACGGCCACCGGCACTCCCGGAATCGGCTGGACGGATCAGGAGACGGCCGGTCAGAGTAGCCGGATGGCTTCTCTGGTACGACATGTGACGATCGACTGCGCCGACCCGTACGAGCTCGCCCGGTTCTGGGCGCTGGTGCTGGACGGCACCCTGGGCGAGGACGACCGCCCGGGGGACCCGGAGGCGGTGGTGGAGTCCGCGGGCGCCTCGCTGCTGTTCATCCGGGTGCCCGAGGGCAGGTCGGTGAAGAACCGCCTCCACCTCGACCTGCAGCCGCAGGACCGCGGCCGGGACGAGGAGGTGGCGCGCGTGGTCGCCCTGGGCGCCACCGTGCTGGCCGACCGCCGCACCCCGGACGGTAAGGGCTGGGTCACCCTGGGGGACCCTGAGGGCAACGAGTTCTGCGTCGAGCGCAGCCGGGCCGAGCGGGCCGCCACCGACGGCGCCTGACGGCCCGCCGCCGGTCCGTCCGCGGCTCCGTGACGGCCCGTCCCGCGGGGCGGCCCGTCACACGACAGGCCGCCGCCCCGGGCCCGCACGGGGACTCCGTCTGATAATCAGACCTGTCCGGCGTCAGCCCTGCGGTGACGCCCCGCCCCGGAGGAACGGCAGGTACCCCCATGGCCAGGATCGCCGTGATCGGCGCGGGCGGCTCCATCGGCGGCGCGGTCGTCACGGAGGCGGCGGCGCGCGGGCACGAGGTCACCGCCGTGGTCCGCGACCCGGCCCGCTACCGGGGCATCGCCGCCGCCGTGGAGCGGGCGGACGTTCTGGACCCGGCGCAGGTGGCCCGGGTGGCGGCCGGCCGGGACGTCCTGGTCAGCGCCGTCGGCGGCGGCGACGGCCCGGGCCACCTGGCGCTCGTCGAGCGGGCCGCCCGGTCGCTGGTGGAGGGCCTGCGCTCGCTCGGCGGCGCGGCGCCCCGGCTGGTCGCGGTGGGCGGGGCGGGCAGTCTGGAGACCGCACCGGGCGTGCGGGTCTGGGACGCGCCGGGCCTGCCGGAGCAGGTCCTGCAGATCATGCACGCGCACGGCGCCGCCCTGGACTACTTCCGGACGGTCGCCGACGTGCGCTGGACGGTGCTCAGCCCGGCCGCCGAGCTGGTCCCCGGCGAGCGGACCGGCCGGTACCGGACCGGCCTGGAGCAGCTGCTCACCGACGCCGGGGGGCGGAGCCGGATCTCGGTGCCGGACTACGCGGTCGCCCTGGTCGACGAGGTCGAGCAGCCGGAGCACATCGGGGAGCGCTTCACCTGCTGCGCCCCGTGAGGCCTCATCCCAGCTGGATCGACCGCTTCGCCAGCCCCATCCAGAACCCGTCGATGACGCTGCGCTGGCTGCCGAGGTCGGCCTCGCCGGCGCCGAGCGTGACGAACAGCGGGGCGAAGTGCTCGGTGCGCGGGTGGGCGAGCCGCCCGGCGGGGGCCTTGCGTTCGAAGTCGAGCAGGGCGTCGAGGTCCTGCGCGTCCAGGGCGCGCCGGCCCCAGTCGTCGAACTCGGCCATCACCGAGCTGATCCGGCCCTCGCTGCTCAGTGCGCGGAGGTTGTGGGTGAAGAAGCCGCTGCCGATGATCAGCACGCCCTCGTCGCGCAGCGGGGCGAGCCGGCGGCCGATCTCCAGCAGGCGCTGCGGGTCGAGGGTGGGCATGGAGATCTGCAGGACCGGGACGTCGGCCGCCGGGAACATCTCCACCAGCGGGACGTAGGCGCCGTGGTCGAGCCCGCGGTCGGGGATGTCCTGGACGGGGGTGCCGGGGGCGCGCAGCAGTTTGCGGACGCGCTCGGCGAGCTCCGGAGCGCCGGGTGCCTCGTACCGGACCCGGTAGTAGTGCTCGGGGAAGCCCCAGAAGTCGTACACCAGCGGCACGGTGGTGACGGCGCCGACGGCGAGCGGGGCCTCCTCCCAGTGGGCGGAGACCATCAGGACCGCGGTGGGCCGGGGCAGGCCGGCGGACCAGGCGGCCAGTTCACCGGGCCAGACCGGGTCGTCGGCTAGCGGCGGCGCGCCGTGCGAGAGGTACAGGGCGGGCATGCGCTCGGGAGCCGCGGTGCTCATGGCGTCCTCCTCCGGGGTCGGACCGGGGTGCGTGGGGGGCGGGGTGCCGGGTGGGGCCGGCGAGGTTAGTTCAAATTTGAACGTCTCGGAGTCGACGGTACACCTTCGTTCGAATTTGAACAACAGGAGTAGGCTTCACCCCATGTCCACACTGAACGAGCCCCGCTGGCTGGACCAGGACGAGATGGCCGCCTGGCGGGGCTTCGTCGTCGCGAGCAACCTGCTCAACCGCCGGCTGGAGCGCCAGCTCAAGGAGGACTCCGGCCTCTCGCACCAGCAGTACGAGATCCTGGTGCACCTGTCCGCCGCCCCGGCCGGGTCGCTGCGGATGACCGAACTCGCCGACAAGCTGGTCACCTCCAAGAGCGGCCTCACCTACCAGGTCACCCAGCTGGAGCGGATGGGCCTGGTCGGCCGCCGCTCCTGCCCCAGCGACGTGCGCGGCGTCTTCGCCGAACTCACCGACCAGGGGCGGGAGGCGCTGCGGCAGGCCGCGCCCGGGCACGTCGCCCTGGTCCGCGAACTGCTGATCGACGTGCTCACCCGCGAGCAGCTCGCGGTGCTCGCCGAGGGCCTCGGCGAGGTCAGCGCCCGGCTGCGCCTCGACGACGCTCCCTGACGGCGTGCCCGACGAACTGGCCGGCCCGGCGGCCCCGTGTCCGCCGGGCCGGCCCCGGGCGGGCTCAGGCCGGCCCGCCCCCGGTCGCGGCCGCCCGCTCGCGCAGAAGCTCCCGCTCCCGCTCGTTGCGGGTCAGCTCCGCCGCCCGCTCGAACTCCGCCCGCGCCTCCGCCGCCCGCCCGAGCCGGTCCAGCAGGTCCCCGCGCACGCTGGGCAGCAGGTGGTAGCCGCGCAGCGTCGGCTCTGCCGCGAGCGCGTCCACCAGCTCCAGCCCGGCCGCCGGCCCGCGGGCCATCGACACCGCCACCGCCCGGTTCAGCGCCACCACCGGGGACGGCGTCAGCACCAGCAGCCGTTCGTACAGCGCGGCGATGGTCGCCCAGTCGGTGTCCTGGTAGCGCCGGGCCTTGGCGTGGCAGGCCGCGATCGCGGCCTGCACCGAGTACGGGCCGGTGCCGGCCCGCCCCAGTGCGTCGAAGCCCCGCCGGATCAGCAGGCCGTCCCAGCGGGCCCGGTTCTGTTCGGCCAGCAGCACGGGCCGTCCGTCCGGGCCGGTCCGGGCCGCCGTCCGGGAGGCCTGGAACTCCAGCAGGGCGGCCAGCCCGTGCACCTCCGGCTCGCCCGGCATCAGCCCGGCGAGCACCCGGGCCAGCCGCAGCGCGTCCTCGCACAGCTGCGGGCGCAGCAGGTCGTCCCCCGCGGTGGCCGAGTAGCCCTCGTTGAAGACCAGGTAGACCACCTCCAGGACCGAGGAGAGCCGCTCCGCGCGGTCCGCCCCGTACGGCACCTCGAACGGCACCCGGGCCCCGGCCAGCGCCCGCTTGGCCCGGACGATCCGCTGCGCCACCGTCGCTTCGGACACCAGGAAGGCCCGGGCGATCTCCGGGGTGGTCAGCCCGCCGAGCAGCCGCAGGGTGAGCGCGATCCGGGCCTCGGCGGCCAGCACCGGGTGGCAGGCGGTGAAGATCAGCCGCAGCAGGTCGTCGTCGATGTCGTCCGGCTCGACCGGCTCCGGCGCCGGGACGTCCTCCAGGGACCGCCCCACCTCGGCGAGTTTGCGGGCGTAGACCCCCCGGCGGCGCACCAGGTCGATCGCCCGGTGCTTGGCGGTGGCCGTCAGCCAGGCGCCCGGGTTGTCCGGCACGCCCGACCGCGGCCACTGCTCCAGCGCGGCCACCACGGCGTCCTGCGCCAACTCCTCGGCGATGCCGACGTCCCGCACGATCCGGGTCACCGCGGCGATGATCCGCCCGGACTCGATCCTGAAGACCGTCTCGACGGCGACCGCCGCGTCCCTCTCCGTCACGGCCACCCATCAGAACAGTCGGCGGAGAGGGAGGCAAACGGACCCGCGGCTACGCCTGGGGCGGCTGCGCCGCCTCGTCGATCTGCCGGACCTCCGCCTCGACCGTCCAGCCGTCCGGGTGGACGGTCAGGAACCGGCGGGTCCACTCCAGGGCCTCCGCCTTGTCCTTGCACTGCAGGATGGCGTAGCCGCCGACGACCTCCTTGGTCTCGGTGAACGGGCCGTCGGTGCAACCGATCCTCCCGCCGTTCCAGCTGAGCCGGGTGCCCTGGGAGGTCGGGGTCAGCCCGGCGGTCTCCAGCATCACCCCGGCCTTGGTGATCTCCTCGAACAGCGCCCCCATCCGCTTCTCGAAGTCCGGGTCGGACTCGAACCCGGTGGCGGCCTGCTCGTCGATGCGGATCAGCGTCATGAAGCGCGGCATGGTGACTCCTCGGTCGGACGGGCGGGGCCTCTCCCCGCCTCTCACCCCTGCGTCGAACGGGCCGACCGTGGATCGACACCGGCCCGGAGGAATTTTCCGCGGACCCCGGACCCGCCGCCCGCAGGCCCGCCGTCCGCCGCCGCCGGAGGGTCACCGGCGGCGGCCGGGGGTCACCGGGCCGCCGCCGGCTGCGGTGCGCAGAGCAGGGCGGCCCGCAGGTCCAGCCGGTCCCGCAGGCGGGCCAGGTTGCGGCCGGTCAGCTCCTCGATCCGGCGGATCCGGTAGTGCACGGTGTTGACGTGGATGTGCAGCGACTCCGCCGTCCGGGCCCAGGATCCGTCGTGGTCCAGGAAGACGGCCAGGGTGCCCAGCAGCGAGACGCTGTTCTCCTGGTCGTGCGTGGTCAGCGGGGCCAGCAGCCGGGCGTGGAAGGCCGCCGTCACCTCCGGCGGGATGCCGCGCAGCAGCCCGTCCAGCGAGTCCAGGTCGGCGGCGCTGCCGACCGGGTCGGCCGAGCCCTCCAGCACGTACCGGGCCTGCACCAGCGCAGCCCGCAGGGCGGTGGGGGCGGGCGCGGCGGCCGGTCCGACGCCGACCCGCAGGGTGCGCCGGCCGGTCAGCCGGGCCTGGAGCGCGGGCCGGGCCCGGCGCAGCCGCTCGGCGACCCGTTCGACGGGCGCGGCCACCAGCGCGGCGGACCGCCCGGCGCGGTCGGTCCCGGCGGCGTACGGCGCGCCGAGCGGGTGCAGCGCCTCGGCCAGCGCGTACGCGGCCCAGGCGGCGGGCGTGCCCGCGCCGGGGTCGTCGGCCCGGCCGCCGTCGATCCGCGCGGTGACGGCGACCAGCGCCTCGGTCTCGCCCAGCCCGCACCCGGCGAGCGGTTCGGCGAGCCCGCCCTCCCCGGCGAGCGCGTCCAGCAGCCGCCCGGCGGCCCGGCGCCGGGCGTCGGCGTCGGCGCGGGCCCGGGCGGCGAGCGGCGAGAGCAGCTCGGCCAGGCCCTGCAGCACGGGTTCGGCCGCCGCGGTGGCCAGGTGCGGGCGCAGCCGCCAGCCGTCGAACGGCGAGCCGTCCTGCGGGCCGACCGGCAGCCCGGTGTCGCCGCGGCTGGCGGACGGGACGGGCGTGGCGGTGGTGGCGACGGCCCGGCCGCCGGTGGTGGTGATCGAGCAGTCCGGGACCCCGAGCCGGCCGACGGCGTGCGCCAGCACCTCGCCGGCCCCGGCGTCGGCGCGCAGCAGGTCGAGCAGTTCGCGCCGGACGGTCTCCGGGATGGCGGCGGTGTCCTGGGCGCCGGCCCGCAGGTCGCCCCAGAGCCGCAGGTAGACGCGGTCGGTGACGGCGCGGAAGCTGACCCCGGCGGGCACCGCGAGCAGCGGGATGCCGTGGGTGCGGCAGGCCTCGGCGAGGCTGTCCGGGATGCTGCCGTGGGTGCCCTCGCCGGCCAGCAGCGCCGCCACGCCCGCGCTGCGCAGGGCGGTGGCGAAGCGCAGCGCGCCGGAGGCGTCGGCGGGCTGCCACCAGACCAGTCCGGTGAGCACGAGTTCGCCGGGCTGGAGGTAGCGGGCCGGGTCCTGGAGGTCGGTGGAGCTGACCCCGGTCACCGGGCGGTCGAGCAGGTCCGGCGTGCCCCAGGCCAGCCGGATGTCCAGGTCGTCGAGGTTCAGCAGGTCGCCGACGATCATCTCTCGCTCATCTCTCGCTCGCTCTCGCCTTGTGCTCAGCGCGGGACCATGTCTCGCAAGTGCAAGGTTCAGGTGCGCACTGGCATCGTAAATGCAAGTGAGATGGCGGTGAATCGTCTTGTCGGATCATCCAGCGCGGGGCCCTTCGGCTGGTGCTGGGAACCAGTCGTCCGCCCGATTGCGGGGTTGCTTCAATCGGTGCGGGGCGCGTCGCAGCCCGTCTCCTCCGGCGCGCCCCGCACGTCGGCCGCCCGTCCGCGCCGGCCGTCCCGTGTCCGCGGATGCGATCTGAAAGCGCCGTCCGCCATGGCGGATGCCACTGAAGGAAAGCTTTCAGCGTGGCTTCTGCGAATGCCCGGGCTCCCCCTCGGGTAACCCCCTCCCGGGTCGCGACGGTGCGGCCCGGGAGGAGGGAGCACCATGACCCCGGCCAGACCCGCCGCGCTGACGGCGGCGCCCACCGTCCGGCTGCACGGCCACCTCGACCGGCCCGCGGAGCTGACGGTGGAGCAGCTGCGCGCCCTCCCGGCCCACCGCGTCGAGGTCGGCTTCGACTGCCTGAGCGAGGGCGAGCAGCGCCACGGGTACGAGGGCTCGGCGCTCTGGGACGTGCTGGGCGCGGCCGGGCCGCGGATCGACTTCTCCGGCCGCAAGCAGCGGCTGCGCTTCCTGCTGTCCGTCAGCGGTGCGGACGGTCACCGGGCCGTGGTGTCCTGGGCCGAGATCGACCCGGACTTCGGCGGCCAGCGGATCCTGCTGGCGACCAGCACGGACGGCGTGCCGCTGGACGCGGCCGGCCCGCAGCTGGTCGTGCCCGACGACCACTGCGGGGCCCGCTACGTCAGCGGCGTCACCGCGGTCTGGCTCGGCCCGCTGGGCGCGCCGGCGTCCTGAGCGGCCGACCGGCGGGCGCCCGCCCACACGGGTGCCGCCGGGCGCCGCCGGGGGCGCCGCGCTGCGGGCCGGGCGGCGCGGCGCGTCGGGCGCGTCAGGCCGTCGCGAGCGAGACCTCGGTCGACTTGATCAGGGCGACGACCGGCGAGCCGGCCGCCAGGCCCAGGTCGGCCGCCGCGTCCGCGGTGATCGCGGCGGTCAGCGCGCCGCCCGCGACGTCGACCTTGACCCCGGCCATCGCGCCGCCGGTGGCAACCTCGGTGACCGTGCCGGGGATCTGGTTGCGGATGCTGAGCCCGGCGACGGGGCCGGTGGCCAGGGCGACCTCGGTGGACTTCACCAGGGCCTGGACGGAGCTGCCCGCGCTCAGCCCGAGGTCCTTCACGGCGTCCACTGTGACGGCGGCGGTGAGTTCCTGGCCCGAGTCGAGCCGGACCTTGACGGTGGCCATCACCTCGCCGGTGGTGACGGAGCTGACGGTGCCGGGCAGCTGGTTGCGGATGCTGAGGCTCATGCGGGGGCCTTCCGATCGTGTTCCGCGGGCGGAACGAGGGTGTTCCGGCCGTGCCGCCTTCCACCCTAGTGCGTGCAAAGCCGCAGGTCAGAGGGCATTTCGCGGCGTGACCGGCGCCCCGTCGCAGCTGCCAGGGCGATCACCGCCCCCGGCCCGCATCCGCCGGTCGGCCCGGGCCGGGGATCCGCCGGGACCCTCCGGCCGGGTGTACGCCTGACGGTCCGTCGGGGACGATGGGGTCATGACCGTCGATCTCGCCTTCGCCGAAGGCTTCGCCCGGACCTGGGCCGCCGACTGGAACTCCCGCGACCTGGAGCGCATCCTCGCGCACTTCACCGAGGACGTGGTCTTCGCCTCGCCCCGGATCCGGGTGCTCACCGGCGAGCCGCTGGACGAGGTGCGCGGCAAGGAGGCGCTGCGGGCCTACTGGCGGCAGGGCCTGGAGCGCCTGCCGGACCTGCACTTCACCGTCGAGGACGTCCGCGCCTCGGTGGACACCGTGGTCATCAACTACCGCAACGAGCGCGGCCAGGCCGTCGCCGAGGTGCTGACCTTCCGTGACGGCCTGGTCTGCCGGGGGCTCGGCGCGTACGGCCCGGAGGCCTGACCCCCTCGCCCGGGCGGGGCGGGGCGGAGCGGGGAGAGCGGTGGACAAACCACTCGCCGGACGCGGTTTTCCGTGTCAACATGCCCCATATGGGGACGATCCTGCGCGGCACCCTCGTCACGCTCCGCCCGGCCACGGCCGAGGACATCCCGGCCCTGGTGGCCATCCGCGCCACGCCCGAGGTCTTCGCGCGCTGGCGGGGCGGTGACGACCTGGCCGACGCGGTCGCCACCGACCTGGCGGAGCCGGACACCGAGACCTTCGCGGTCGACGTGGGCGGCCGGGTGGTCGGCGCCATCCAGTGGTACGCCAACAACGACGACGAGTACCGGCACGCCGGCATCGACCTCTACCTGGACCCGTCGGTGCACGGCCTGGGCCTGGGCACCGACGCCGTCCGCACGATGGCCCGCCACCTGGTGCACGAGCACCACTACCACCGGCTGATCATCGACCCGGCCGCGGACAACGCCGCCGCGATCCGCTGCTACAGCAAGGTCGGCTTCCGTGCGGTCGGCACCATGCGCCAGTACGAGCGGGGTCCGGACGGCACCTGGCACGACAACCTGCTGATGGACCTGATCGCGGACGAGCTGGTCGACGGCTGACCTTGAGCGCCCCAGCCGGCGCGAACTCCCCGGGCACACGGGCGACTTGTCGTCCACGCACCCGGGGACCGGCTCGGCTGACGCCCTACAGGCCGGTGTCGGGCCGGTGCCGGACCGGCGTCAGCCCCGGGACGCGCCGTCCGCGGCCGGGCAGCCGCAGGAGCGCCGCAGCACCAGCCTGGCCGGGAACGTCCGCGCCCCGGTGGAGCGCTCCTCGGCCCCGCCGAGCACGAGGTCCACGGCCGCGCGGGCCATCTCGTCCTGCCCGGTGGTGACGGTGGTCAGCGCGGGCCCGGCGATCACCGCCTCGGCGATGTCGTCGAAGCCGGCCACCGCAAGCTGCTCGGGCACCCGGATGCCCAGGTCGTCGGCGGCCCGCAGCAGGCCGATCGCCTGGTCGTCCGTCGCGCAGAACACGGCGGACGGCCGGTCGGGCCGGGACAGCAGGGTGAGCGCCTCGGCGTGCGCCCGGACGCGGTCGAACGGCGCCGCCGTCAGCCTCCCCGCGGGGGTCAGGCCGACCTCGGCCAGTGCGGCGGCCCAGCCGGCCGTCCGCCCGGTCACCGGGTCGTGCGGGCTGAGCGAGAGCGTCCCGCCGAAGCAGTGCACCTCGGCGTGCCCGTGCCCGAGCAGGTGGCGGACCACCTCGCGGGCGCCGCCCTCGTCGTCCGCCACCACGGCGACGCCGCCGGAGCTCTCGGCCCGGTGGTGCAGCAGGACGACGGGCGTGCCGTCGCCCACGTCGAAGCCGGTGAGGCCGGGGGTGGCCGGGTCCTGGGTGACCAGGATCAGGCCGTCCACCTGCATCCCGAGGAAGGCACGGATGTAGTGGGCCTCGCGCTCGTCCACGTAGTCGGAGTTGCCGATCAGCAGCAGTCGGCCGTGCTCGGTGGCGGCCTGCTCGACCGCGTGGGCGAGGCCGGCGAAGAACGGCTGGCGGGCGTCCGGCACGACCATTCCGAGCAGGTTGGTCCGCCGCCGGGCCATCGCCTGGGCGACCCGGTTGGGGCGGTACCCGAGCTCCTCCACGGCCGCGAGCACCCGCGCCCGGGTCGCCGGCGCCACCGGCCGCGGTCCGTCGTTGATCACATAACTCACGACCGCCGTGGACGTCCCCGCCACCCGTGCCACATCGTCCCGCGTCACCCTCGCCATGCCCGCGAGCCTACACAGCGGCACCGACCGGTCCCTCGCCCGCCGGTGCCGCCGCCCACCGCCGGGACTCGATCGGCCCCCTGCGGTTGCGGGGCCCGCGGCCCGGGCCGGAGGGTGGCGGGACAGGCGCCGACCCGGCGCCCCCGCCGACCGTGGGAGCAGGCCGATGACCGCCTCGCCGCACCGGCGGGCCGTCCGGTCCCCGCGCCCGGCGGCCCGGCCGCGGGTCCGGATCCCCGGCCGGGCGCGGGCCGCGGTCGCCCCGCCGGCCCGGCCGAGGGTGCGGCCCTGGCGCGCCTACGCGGTGCTCGCGGTGATCGCCCTGCTGGTCGCCGCGGGGCTGCTGCTCTACTTCGACGAGCGCTCCAGCCGGGGCCACGTCCAGGTGGTGGGCCCGGAGAGTTCCGAGACCGGTCCGGACGTCCTGGAGGTCTACGTGCTGCTCCAGCGGGTGGACGCGGCCGCGCAGACGCTCACCACCAAGATCCTGGTCGAGCCGCACGGGGCGCTGCAGGTGCCGGACCGGCCGCTGGTCCCGGTCCAGGACGTGGTGCTGGAGACCACCTCGCTGGAGCAGACCACGCTCCGGTACCCGGCGGGCCAGCAGATCCCCTCCGGCCTGGTCTCCTTCAGCCTGGTCGGCGGACGGATCACCGACTACCCCTTCGACCGCTACCACACGGCCATCGGCTTCCAGGCGACCGTCGGGGGCAGACCGGTGCCCGTGGTGATCGGGATCGAGGAGGGCGACCCGTTCTTCGCCTTCCGGCAGGGCGAGCAGGAGAGCGAGGACTTCGCCGTCGGGGTGACGGAACGGATCAGCCGCTCGCGCAGCACCTTCATCCTGGCCTGGTTCATGATCGCCGCGATGTGGGCGCTGGCGCTGTCGGTGCTGGTCGCGGCCTGGCTGATCGTCCGGCAGCGGCGCGGGATGCTCTGGCCGGCCCTGGGCTGGATGGCTGCGACGCTGTTCGCCCTGGTCGGCATGCGCAACGCCGCGCCCGGCAGCCCGCCGATCGGCTCGCTGCTGGACTACGCGGCCTTCTTCTGGGCCGAGCTGCTGGTCGCGGTGGGCCTGACCATGGTGGTGGTGCGCGGGGCGCGGATCGAGGGCGGGCACGGGCCGGACCGGAGGCCGTAGGCCTCAGCGTCCGTCCGGCACGATCACGGTCAGCGCGGTGCTCAGCAGGGTGAAGCCGAGGCGCTCGTAGACCCGGCGGGCGGGGTTGCCGTCGGTGACCGCCAGCCGCACCTCGGGGAGCCCCCGCCCGGCGGCGTCGCCGACCACCCGGCGCAGCAGGTCGGCGCCGAGGCCGCGGTAGCCGCGCTCCGGGTGGCGGAACACCTCGGCGACCCACGGCACGCCGTCGCGGTCGGTGAGCACCACCCCGGCGACCACCGCGCCCCGCTCGTCCACGGCGAGCACGCTGGACGGCAGCACCGGCCCGATGGCCGTCCCGGCGAGCAGCGGGACGAGCCGTTCGGCCAGCGCCCGGGCGTCGTCCCCCGCGAAGCGGTCGACGTGACCGGGGGCGAAGGCGGCCCGCCAGGCTTCGAACAGCTCCTCGGGGGCGCGGTCGCAGGGCGCCGCGTGCAGGCCCGCCCGCAGGGGTGCGGCGGCCCAGTCGGCGGGCGGCGGGTCGGTGCGCAGGTCCCGCCCCAGGGTGTGGGCGTGCCGCAGCACGGTCGCGCCGTCGTCCAGCAGGGCCCGCCCGAACTCGGGGGTGCCGGAGACCACCCACCCGGCCATCCGGGACCGGACGAAACCCACCGGGTCCGCGGCGCCGTCCCGCACCTCCAGCAGGTCGGCCCAGGGCCGGCCCTCCCGTTCGCCGGGCAGGTAGTCCACCACCGGCACGCCGTCGTCGTCGCAGCCCGTCACCCGGTCCGTCTCGGTCACGCCTGGCCCCCTCGTCGGGATCGTCCGTCCGCCGCTCATGCTCGGCGACGGCGCGGCCGCGGGGCAAACGGATTGTCAGGCGACCACCGCGGCCCGGACGCAGAGCACGTCCGGCAGGTGGGCGAGCAGCGGCGACCAGCTCTCGCCCTCGTCGCGGCTGCCGTAGACGTCGCCGGTCCGGTTGCCGAAGTAGATCCCGGCCGGTTCGGCGTCGTCGGTGCGCAGCGCGTCGCGTAGCACGACGCCGTAGTGGTCCTCGCCGGGCAGCCCGTCGGCGAGCGGCTGCCAGCTGTCGCCGCCGTCGGTGGTGCGGAAGATCCGGCAGCGCCGGCCGGGCGGGACGCGGTCGTCGGAGCCGCCGAGCGGGAACAGGTAGGCGGTGCCGGCCCGGCGCGGGTGGGCGGCGACGGCGAAGCCGAACTCGGCCGGCAGTCCGTCGACGATGGAGTGCCAGTTCGCGCCCCAGTCGTCGCTGCGGTAGACGCCGCCGTGGTTCTGCAGGTAGAGGCGGTCGGGGTGGACCGGGTCCGGGGCGATCTTGTGCACGCACTGGCCGAACTCCGGGTACTGGCCGCCGGGCGGGAGGAACTCGGCGCGCAGGCCGGTGTTGGAGGGCTGCCAGCTGTCGCCGCCGTCCTTGCTGCGGTAGACGCCGCCGCTGGAGACGGCGACCAGCAACCGCTGAGGGTCGCGCGGGTCGGTGAGGACGGTGTGGAGCCCCTGGCCGCCGTAGC
Organism: Kitasatospora sp. NPDC101176; assembly: GCF_044768035.1. NCBI lineage: Bacteria > Bacillati > Actinomycetota > Actinomycetes > Kitasatosporales > Streptomycetaceae > Kitasatospora > Kitasatospora sp. NPDC101176. The sequence continues at coordinate 23,721 of NZ_JBIWPA010000039.1, read as the reverse complement.
CGGCGCCCCACTCGGCGCGCTGCGGGTGGTCCCAGAGCGACTCGACCAGGGCGAAGGTCTCGCCGCCGTCCTCGGACCGGAACAGCGCGGCGGGCTCGGTGCCCGCGTAGACGACGCCGGGGGCCTCCGGCCCGGCCGGCTGGAGCTGCCAGACCCGGGTGAGCGAGGCGCCGGTGGACTCCGGGAAGCGGATCGCCGGCCGCGCCGGCTCGGTCCAGGTGGCGCCGAGGTCGTCGGAGCGCCAGACCGACGGCCCCCAGTGGCTGCTGTCGGCGCCGACCAGCAGCCGGGTGCGCCCGGCGCGGCGGTCGACGGAGACGGCGTAGACCGCGTTCATCGGGAAGTGCGGCCCGCTGAACTCCCAGTCCAGCCGGTCACGACTGCGGCCGAGAAAGAGGCCCTTCTCGGTTCCGACGGCCAACAGCACCTCGGTCATGCCTCACACCACCTGGTCGACGCGACGCCCCCGGGACGGCCCCCGACTGCCAGTGTCCCGCCGTCCACCGGCGGCCACACCTCGCCGCGCCGGGTCCTGCGGAGGTGCTCGCCGCCGGAGGCCCGGAGCTCAGCCCCGGCAGCCCTCCAGCAGCCGCAGCCACACCTCGCTGATCGTCGGGTAGGCGGGCACGGCGTGCCAGAGCCGGTCGATGGGCACCTCGCCGACCACGGCGACGGTCGCCGAGTGCAGCAGTTCGGCGACCCCGGGGCCGACCAGGCACGCCCCGACCAGCACCTGCCGGTCGAGGTCGAAGACCACCCGGGCCCGGCCCCGGTAGTCGTCGCCGTACAGCGAGGCCCCGGCGACGGCGCCGAGGTCGTGGTCGACGGTCCGGACCCGCAGCCCGGCCCGCTCGGCCGCCTCGAGGGTGAGACCGACGGCCGCGACCTCCGGTTGGGTGAACACCACCTGCGGCGCTCCCGCGCTGTCGGCAGACGCGGCGTGCACGCCCCAGCGCGCGGTGTCCAGCGCACGCCCTTCGGCGCGGGCCGCGATCGCCCCGCCGGCGATCCGGGCCTGGTACTTGCCCTGGTGGGTGAGCAGCGCCCGGTGGTTGACGTCCCCCACGGCGTACAGCCACTCCCCGTCCACGCCGAGCACCGTGCAGCTGTCGTCCACCTCCAGCCAGTCGCCCGGCTTCAGCCCCACCTGCTCCAGCCCGACGTCGGCGGTGCGCGGGGCCCGGCCGGTCGCGTAGAGCACCTCGTCGACGGTCAGCCGCTCGCCGTCGCCGGAGCCCCGCCCGTCATCGGACGGCCCGCGGCCGGTGAGGGTCAGCACCACCGGCCCGGTGCCGTCCGTGCGCTCCAGCGCGGTGACCTCCACCCCGAAGCGGACGTCCACCCCGGCGTCCCGCAGCCCCTCCGCGACCAGCTCGCCCGCGAAGGGCTCCATCCTCGGCAGCAGCCCGGCGCCGCGCACCAGCAGCACCACCTCGGAGCCGAGCGCCCGCCAGGCGGCGGCCATCTCCACCCCGACCACCCCGCCGCCGACCACGGCCAACCGGCCGGGCACCGACGGCGAGCCGGTCGCCTCCCGGTTGGTCCACGGGTGGGCCTCCGCCAGCCCGGGCACGCCGGTGGGCAGCACCGGGCGGCTGCCGGTGCACACGGCGACGGCGTGCCGGGCGGTGAGCACCCGCTCGCTGCCGTCCTCGGCCTCCACCGTGACGGTCCGCACGCCGGCCAGCCGGCCGTGGCCGCGCACCAGGTCGATCCCGGTGTCGCGCAGCCAGCCGACCTGGCCGTCGTCGTTCCAGTGCGAGGTGAAGGAGTCCCGCCGGGCCAGCACCGCGGCCGGGTCCAGCCGGCCGTCGCCGACCGCCTCCCGGGAGCCGGCCACCGCGCGGGCGTCGGCCAGCGCGGCCACCGGGCGCAGCAGCGCCTTGCTCGGCATGCAGGCCCAGTACGAGCACTCGCCGCCGACCAGTTCGGCCTCCACGATCGCCGTGCGCAGCCCGGCGGCGACGGCCCGGTCGGCCACGTTCTCGCCGGTCGGGCCGGCTCCCAGGACGATGACGTCGTACTCCTCGGCGGTGCTGGTCATACCCCGTCCCTTCGGCTCGGGTCCGGCCGCCCGCCGGACCGGCGCCGGGCCGCGTGCACGGCGCCGTGCCCATCCTGCGACGTCAGCCCCGGTTCGCGCAGTCGAACACGCGGACCGGGCACGGTCGGGACAGTGCCGGGGCACGGTCGGGACAGTGCCCCGGCGCGCCCGGGCACGCCCGGACGCGGCTCTCGCACCGGGTCAGAGCCGGGCCAGCTCCGCCAGCAGCGCCGCCGTGTCGTCCGGGCGGGAGAACATCGGCCAGTGCCCGGTGGGGAGTTCGCGCAGCTCCCAGTTCGGCCCGTCCAGCCCGGCGAACCAGGGGTGGCCGGACGCGACCATCGCCCGCACCTGGGCGATCGGGAACGAGCAGGACACCAGGGCCTGCGGCAGCGCCGGCCCCGCGCCGGTCAGCCGCAGCCGGTCCCGGTAGGCCCCGGCCGGCTGCGGGGTGGCCCGCTCACGGATCCGGGCCAGCGCGGCCCCGTCCAGACCGGCCGCGCCGGCGCCGTGGGCGGCGAGGAACTCCCAGGACGGCATCGGCAGGCGGCCGTCCACCACCGAGGCGTCGGCCGCCTCGCGGTAGTCCGGCGGCCAGAGGTCGTACAGCGACCCGCCGTCGATCACCGGCCCGCTGTCCAGGTAGACCACCCGGCGGATCCGCTCGGGCATCCGGTCCGCCACCCCGCCCGCCGGGGCGCAGCCGCCGCTGTGCGCGACCAGCACCACCTCCCAGAGGTCCTCCCGGACCAGCAGGTCGGCCAGCGCGGTGACGTGGTCCGCCAGCCCGATCGGCTCACGGTCCCCGGCGCGCTCCGCGACCCCGGGCAGGGTGACCGGGTGGACGGCGTGCCCGGCCGCCCGCAGCGGAGCGGCCACCTCGTCCCAGGCCCAGGCGCCCAGCCAGAATCCGGGGACCAGTACGAACGTGCTCATGGGGGATCACTCCTCGTCGTGGTGCGGGGCCGCGTCGCGACGACTCTAGGGTCCGCCCCGGTGATCGGCCCGGAACCGGCGACGACCGGCGGGCGGGGCCCGGGGAAGGGAGCGGATCCGGACGGCGCCGGCGGGGAGGACGCCGCCGGCGCGGAACGCACCGGGGCCCGGGGAGAGGACTCCCCGGGCCCCGACGCGGGTGGCCTCAGGCCTGGCCCCCGGCCGCCTGCTCCTCGGCGACCTTGCGCTTCACCTCGGCCATGTCCAGCCCGCGGGCCTGGCCGATCAGGTCCTCGAACACCGCCTCGGGCAGCGCACCGGCCTGCGAGAAGACCAGCACGCCCTCGCGGATGATCGCCAGCGTCGGGATGGACTGGATCCCGAACGCGGACGCCAGCTCCTGCTGCGCCTCGGTGTCCACCTTGGCGAAGACGAGGTCCGAGTGGCGCTCGGCCGCCTTCTCGTACACCGGGGCGAACTGCCGGCACGGCCCGCACCACCCGGCCCAGAAGTCGATGAAGACGAAGTCCTTGCCCTCCGGGCCGGGGACGATGTCGTCGAAGTTCTCCTTGGTCAGCTCGACCGTGCTGCTCATCTCGCGATTCCTTCCCTTCCGGAGGAGGCGGTTCAGACCGTGTGCTCGCGACAACCGCGCCCCCCGACGGGGTATTCCGGCGCCGGCCGGGGCCGGTTTGAGCAGTCGGGCGCCGCTTCGCGTACTTGAGGGTGTCCACCCGTCCACCGACCGCGGGAGCACCTCATGCGCAGCAATCGCCGAACCCGCCGGGCCGCCGTGCTGGCCGCCTCCGGCATCGCGGCGGCCGCCCTGGTCGCCGGTTGCGGGTCGTCCGGGTCCAGCGCACCCGCCGCGCCCGCGAGCCCGAGCGCACCGGCCACCCCGGCACCGAGCACGCCGGGCACGGCGGCGAACACCTCCCTGCAGACCGCCACCGACCCGAAGCTCGGCACGATCGTGACCGACGGCGCCGGGTTCACCCTCTACCGCTTCGACCATGACCAGAGCAGCCCGTCGAAGGCCACCTGCAACGGCGACTGCGCCTCGCTGTGGCCGCCGGAGCAGGACAACGGCAACGTCATGCTCAAGGGCATCGACGCCAAGCTGGTCGGCAGCGTCACCCGCGACGACGGCACCAAGCAGGTCACCCTGAACGGCTGGCCGGCCTACCGCTACTCGCCGGACTCCAAGCCCGGCGACACCAAGGGCCAGGGCGTCGGCGGGGCGTGGTTCGCGCTGACCCCGAGCGGCGGCAAGGCGGGTACCACCGGGAGCTCCACCCCGATGCCGTCCACCCCCGCGAGCCCCAAGCCCAGTGCACCGAGCAGCGGCTACGGCTACTGAGCCGACCGCCGCGGTCCGTCCGCCCTCGACCGGGAGACCAGGGTGCGCAACGATGAAGTGGTGACCGAGGAGCATCCCGGCGGCGGCAGGTCCGCCCGCGGTACGGGGGCGCCGGACGAGGAGCTGATGCGCGCCCTCTACCACGAGCACGCCGGGCCGCTCTTCGGGTTCGTCCTCCACCTCGTCGCGGGGGACCGGCAGCGGGCCGAGGACGTCGTCCAGGAGACGCTGGTCCGGGCCTGGCGCAACATCGACCGGCTCGACCCGGGGGCCGGATCGCTGCGGCCCTGGCTGGTCACGGTCGCGCGGCGGATCGTCATCGACGGCCACCGCAGCGCCCGGGCCAGGCCCCGGGAGGTGGACGCGGCGGCACTGGAACTGATGCCCGCCGAGGACGAACTCGACCGCGCCCTGCGGATGATGACGGTCGCGGACGCACTGGGCGACCTCTCGGCGGCGCACCGCGAGATCATCGTCGAGACCTATCTGAAGGGCCGCACCGCAGCCGAGGCGGCCGCCGAACTCGGCATCCCGGCCGGGACCGTCCGGTCGCGGGTGTTCTACGCACTGCGCTCGCTCAGGCTCGCGCTGGAGGAGAGGGGAGTGACCTCGTGACCAAGCGCCCCGACCCCGTGCCCGGCGGCCCGGAGCAGGTCCCCGGTGTCCCCGGCGTGCCCGGTGCCCCCGGCGGCGTCCCCGGCGCCGGACCGGACCACGTCGACGTCGGCGCGTACGTCCTCGACCTGCTGGAACCCGCCGAGCGCGCCGCGTTCGAGCGGCACCTCGCCACCTGCCCGCAGTGCGCCGAGCAGGTGGCGCGGCTCGGCTTCGTGGAGCCGCTGCTGGCCGAGTACGCCGCCTCGGCGACGGCGGCCGGCCTCGATCCGGCCGGCCCGGCCCCGCACCCGGGCCCGGAGCTCCTGGACCGGCTGGTCGCCGAGGTGGTGGCCGGACGGCGGCGGGGCCGGGTGCGGCGGCTGGTGCTGGCCCTGGCCGCGGCCGTGCTGGTGGCCACCGGCCCCGCCGTCACGGCCGCGGTGCTCACCGCCGGTTCCACGCCGGCCGTGGTCGCCGTCGCCGAGCAGTTCAGCGCCACCGACCCGGGCACCGGCGCCCGGGCCACCGTGGGCGTGGACGCGATGCCCTGGGGGAGCCAGGTGAGTCTGCAACTCTCTGGCGTCCACGGGCCGTTGACCTGCCGTCTGGTCGCCGTGTCGCACACCGGCGAGCGGCAGACGGTCACCACCTGGAGCGTCCCGGCCGGCACCTACGGGAACCCGGGCGGCCCCGCCGAGCTGCGCACCGGCGGCGGTGCGGCGCTCCAGCCGGGGGACATCGACCACTTCGAGGTGCGCGTCCAGAACAGCAACGCCCTGCTGGTCGCCGTCCCGGCGCACCGCGCCTGAGCCGTCCCGCCGCACCGGGCCTGAGCCGTCCCGGCGCACCGCGCCCGAGCCGCGGGGGGCGACCGCGTCCCGGGGCCGGCCCGTCACCACGCCGGATCGAAGCACGGACGCACCTCGTACGCCTCCAGCCGCTCGACCCGCTCCGGACCCCGGACGCCAGGCCAGTGCGGGTTCGGCAGGCCCTGGCCGGTCATGTGCTCCCGCTGCCGGATCCCGCTCGTGCCGACCCGCAGGGCCGGCTCGAAGCTGTGCAGGCCGCCGCACGGACACGGCTGCCGCACCCACGCGCAGACCCGGCAGAGCCCGGCGAGGCCGTGGCCGGTCGAGAGCTCCAGGAGCGGCCCCTCCTCGCCGCAGCCCGGGCAGCCGGGCAGCCCGACGCCGTCCAGCAGCGCGTTCTGCCGCCGCACGAAGTCCGGCAGCGCCAGCGGCGGGTGGATGAACGGGTCGTGCCGCCAGGCCGCGTCCGGCGCGCCCCACCGGGGCCGGCGCCACCACGGCGGCTCGGCCTGCCCGCGCCGCCCGGCCCGCTTCTCGGCGCGCCGCTGCTCCGCGTACCGCTCCGCCCGCGCGAGCCAGAGCACCCGAGCCCCGTGGAGCTCCTCCACGGCCCGCCCCAGCGCGTCCGGGTCGGCCTCCAGCAGCCGCGGGATCCGGGCGCTGAGCGTGAGGTGGTGGTACGTCGCGTGGTAGCCGTAGGGCGCGAAGGAGGTCAGGCAGGTCCGCAGGGCGCCGTGCCGGCGGTGGAGCGGGAGCCCGGCGTCGTGCACCCGGGCCCGGTGGGTGAGGAAGCCGGTCATCGGGCCGGCTCCCGGTACCGGGCCGGCTCCCGGTCCACGGCCCGGACGCGCACGCAGCCGTCCGGGGCGGTCGTCGGGGCGTGCGGGGCAGGCGTCATCGGCGTCATCGGCCGATCATGCCGGATCGGCTGGCCTGGTGTTCACGGTGGGTGCGGCGCACTCTGGAGGAGTAACCGATGGAGGTGATCCGCCATGCAGACTCTGGTCGGTTGGCACATCGAGATGGAGTTCCGCGAGGACGGTGCGCGGACGACCGCCGCCGCCATGCTCCGGCTCCGCGACGGAAGTGAACTACGGGCCCACGGCTACAGCAGCCGCCACCCCTCGGACCCGGAGCAGCTGCGGGTCGGCGAGGAGATCGCGGGGGCGCGGGCGCTCAACGACCTGGCCTCGCAGCTCCTCACCAAGGCCCACGGCGAGATCCAGGAGGTCAGCCCCGTCCCGACCCACCCGCTGACGTGAGCCGGCACCCGGAGGGCGACCACACCGGCGAGCCGTACCACACGCGCATCCCGCTGATCTGTCCGCGCTGCGGGCACGAGCAGCGGGTCGTGCCCGGCGGCCCCGGCCGGGCGGTCAAGGTCGTGCACGCGGGGACGGGCCAGGAGGCCTGCGAGGCCGCCGACCTGGCGAAGGCGCCGGAGGAGGGGGTCGGGTGAGGGCCTTGGCGCGCCCGCTGCGGACGGCGGACGCGCCTCAGTTGACGCAGTAGCCCGTCGGCGGCTCCCACTCCGGCCCGACCAGCCGGCGCTCCACCTCGTTGAGCGTGATGCGGATGCCGACCGTTCCTGCCAGCCCGACCCGGAACCTGCTGCGGGCCAGCGCGAGCACCGCCGTCAGGCCGTACTTGTTGATCAGCTCGGTGCGGTAGCGGGCGGTCGCGTCCTCGTCGCAGAGCCGGGCCCGGGCCGGGACGCTGCGCCCGGTCGGGCGGCCGTGGGCGTCGCAGGGGCCGACCAGCACCCGGGGGTGGTGCCGGATCCGTTCGGCCTCGCCGGAGTGCGCGGGGGTCCAGATGCCGAGCGCGGTGCCGTCGGCCACGACCCAGGTCTGCGAGTCCCGGCGGCTGCCGTCCTCGCCGAAGGTGGTGAGCCGGAGGTACTTGCTGTCGGCGAGCTGGTCGGTCCGGTGGTGCACGACGTCCTCCCTCTGGCGTGGGGGCCGGGCCCGGTCAGTGACCGTGGCCCCGGGTGATCCCGCGGTACTCCTCGGCGATGGGGCCGGCGATCCGGGCGTGCTCGCCGTGCAGCCCGCGGGACAGCCTCGCGCGGACGCGGGTGAGCGCACCCGCGGGGCGGGCGACACCATTCTCGTCGACCCGGGCCGGTAGTTCGAGGGGGCGCGGCCGCTCGGGTGCCGTGAGCCGGTGCAGTTCGGCGGGCGCGAGCGGGGCGTGCACCTCGGTGTACTCGCCGTGCGGCAGACGCCGGACGACGCCGGTCTCGCGCCCGTGCAGCACCTTGTCCCGGTCGCGCCGCTGCAGGCCGAGGCACCAGCGCTTGGTGATCACGAAGACGGCCACCGGGACGGCGAGGGCGCCGATCCGCACGGCGTACGTGATGGCGTTCAGCGACAGGTGCAGATGGGTGGCGATCAGGTCGTTGCCGCCGCCGGCCAGCATCACCAGGTACAGGCTGATCCAGGCGGCGCCGAGCGCGGTGCGGACGGGGGCGTCGCGCGGCCGGTCCAGCAGGTGGCGCTCCCGCCCGTCGGGGGTGAGCCAGGCCTCGACGAACGGGTAGGCCGCGACGGCGCCCAGGACGACCGGGAAGAGGGCGAAGGGGATCAGCACGCCCAGGTTGAGGGTGTGGCCCGCGAGCCCGACCTCCCACCCGGGCATCACCCGGATCAGGCCCTCGGCGAAGCCCATGTACCAGTCCGGCTGGGCGTCGGTGGAGACCTGGTCCGGCCGGTACGGTCCGTACGCCCAGATCGGGTTGATGGTGGCGACGGCCGACACCAGGGCGATGACGCCGAAGACCAGGAAGAAGAACCCGCCCGCCTTGGCCAGGTAGACGGGCATCAGCGGCATGCCGACGACGTTGCGCTCCGTCCGGCCGGGCCCCGCCCACTGGGTGTGCTTGTGGTGGAAGACCAGGATCAGGTGGGCGACCAGCAGCGCGACCATGACGCCGGGGACGAGCAGCACGTGGACGGAGAAGAACCGCGGGACGACGTCGTGCCCGGGGAACTCGCCGCCGAACAGGAACATCTGCAGGTAGCTGCCGACCAGCGGTACGGCCAGCAGCACGCCCTCGATGAACCGGATGCCGGTGCCGGAGAGCAGGTCGTCGGGGAGCGAGTAGCCGAGGAAGCCGTCCAGCATGCCGAGGAAGAGCAGCAGGAAGCCGAAGAGCCAGTTGACCTCGCGCGGCTTGCGGAACGCGCCGGTGAAGAACACCCGCATCATGTGGACGAACATGGCCGCCACGAAGACCACCGCGGCCCAGTGGTGGATCTGCCGGATCAGCAGGCCGCCGCGGACCTCGAAGCCGATGTCGACCGTGGAGGCGTAGGCCTCGGACATCGGCACGCCCTTCAGCGGGACGTACGAGCCGTGGTAGACCACCTCGGCCATGCTCGGCTTGAAGAACAGGGTCAGCCAGACACCGGTCAGGATGATGATCAGGAAGGTGTACAGGCAGATCTCGCCCAGCATGAAGGACCAGTGGTCCGGGAAGACCTTGCGCAGGTTCGCCCTGGCCAGGGTGTGGATCCCCAGCCTGCCGTCCGCCCAGTCGGCGGCCCGTCGCCCCCGCCCTGGGGCCTGATTCCGGGTCATGTGCACGCACCTCAGTCCGATGGAAACGGGGATAGTTCCCCGTTTCACGCTGGGGCCACCATAATCGGGGAGTGATCCCCGTTTCCACCCCGGGGGTGTCCCGGACCGCCCGGTGGTCGGACCGCCCGGGGCCGGACGGCCGGCCCGGCGCTGCGTGCGGGCCGCACGCGCCCGGAACCCGGAAACAACGAGCGGCCCGCCCGGTGTCGTGGAGACACCGGACGGGCCGCGTACGCACCCGAGTGGACCCGCAGGCGTCAGTGCACCAGCACCGGCACCTCGTCGGCCTTCGCCGCACCGGCGCCCGACTCCTGGGCCAGCGACGGCCGGCCCGCGTTGACGAAGGTGAAGGCGATCGCGGCGGCCGCCACCAGGATCCCGAAGGACACCCAGATCGCGGTCGTGAAGCCGTGCACCATGCCGCCGAACTGCACGGCCTTGGCGGCCTGCGGCGAGGCGGCCGCGGCGCCGGCGTGGGCGGCCAGCCAGCTGGTGGTGGCGCTGGCCGCGATGGTGTTCAGCAGCGCGGTGCCGATGGCGCCGCCGACCTGCTGCGAAGTGTTGACCATCGCGGAGGCCACGCCCGCGTCCCGCGGCTGGACCCCGTAGGTGGCCAGGCTCATCGCCGGCATGAACGCGGTGCCCATGCCGAGGCCCATCAGGACCAGTCCGGGCAGGATCAGCACCGGGTAGGAGGTGTCCAGGCCGATGTTGGTCAGCAGCAGCATGCCCATCGAGGCGACCAGGAAGCCGGGCGCCATCAGGTAGCGCGCCGGGACGCGGGTCATCAGCCGGGCGCCGATCTGGGTCGAGCCGGTGATCATGCCCGCCACCATCGGCAGGAACGCCACGCCGGTCAGCACCGGGCTGTAGCCCAGCACGATCTGCAGGTAGTAGGTCAGGAACAGGAACAGGCCGAACATGCCGATCACGGCCAGGCCCAGCGACAGGTACACGCCGCCGCGGTTGCGGTTCAGCACCACGCGCAGCGGCAGCAGCGGGGCCTTGACCTTCCGCTCCACCAGCACGAACGCGGTCAGCAGCACCGCGGCCGCGACGAACAGCGCCAGCGTGCTGCCGGCCGTCCAGCCGCTGGACTCGGCGCGGGTGAAGCCGTACACCAGGGAGACCAGGCCGGTGGTCACCAGCAGGACGCCGGGGACGTCCAGACGGTTGCGGTTGCGGCCCTCGGCGGGCTCGCGGATCACCATGACGGCGCCGGCGGCGGCCACGATGGCGAACGGGATGTTGACGAAGAAGGTCCAGCGCCAGTTCATGTACTCGGTCAGCAGGCCGCCGAGGATCAGGCCGATGGCGCCACCGCCACCGGCGATCGCCCCGTAGATGCCGAAGGCCTTCGCGCGCTCCTTCGCCTCGGTGAAGGTCACCGCGAGCAGCGACAGCGCGGCCGGCGCGAGCAGCGCGCCGAACACGCCCTGCAGGGCGCGTGCGCCGAGCAGCATCGCGGTGTTGGCCGCGAAGCCGCCGAGCGCGGAGGCCACCGCGAAGCCGGTCAGGCCGACGATGAAGGTCCGCTTGCGGCCCCAGAGGTCCGCGATCCGGCCGCCGAACAGCAGTAGGCCGCCGAAGGCCAGCGCGTAGGCGGTGATCACCCACTGGCGGTTGCCGTCGGAGATGCCCAGGTCGCGCTGGGCGGACGGAAGGGCGATGTTCACGATGGTGGCGTCGAGGACGACCATCAGCTGGGCGAGGCCGATGAATATCAGCGCCTTCCAGCGCCGGGGATCGGGCAGCGTCGCCGGTCGGGCGTCGGTTCCAGGCATGGGGGTACTCACTTCACGGTGCGTGGCGTGCGGGAACGGTCGGGTCACCGTGCGGCTCGCCGCCTCGCGGGGCGGTCGCGGCCGGACGGTCGGTCGGGTGCGGTCGGTCGGGGCCCGGGCGTGCCGGGGCGGTCCCGGCGGTCCGGTCCGGACGGCGCGGGAGGTCGGGTCGGTCGGTGGTGCTACCGGTGGTCGGTCAGTGGGGGTCGGAAGTCCTCGAAGGTCGCCGCCCGGCCCGGGAGGACCGAACGGGCCGGCGCGCGCAGGCCGTCCAGGAACAGCTGCAGGTGCCGGTGGACGAAGTCGTCGAGCAGCTGGCAGGACGTCCCCGGCAGCGGCCGGGTCAGCTGGCTCATCGCGATGACCAGGTCACCGTGTTCGGCGTCCGGCCGCAGCTCGCCCGCCGCCCGCGCGCGCTCCATCAGGCCGCTCACGGCGGCCGTCAGGCGCTCACGGGCCTCGGTGAGGTCCGGGTCGTACGGGTCCACGTGGCTGGTGAACACCGGGCAGAGCGCGCCGACCTTCTCCGCGACGGTCGCGTGCGCGAACCGCTGCAGAGCGTCGAACGGGCCCCCGCCACCCGGGGCGTCCGCGTCCGCCGCCGCCGTTTCGGCGATGGCCAGGACGCGGTTCTTGACCAGCAGCGCCACCTCGCGGATCAGCGCCCTGCGGTCGGGGAAGTTACGGTACAGCGTGGCGTTGCCCACCCCGGCCCGCTTCGCGATCTCGTCCAGCGGCACGTCCGCACCGTGTTCGACGAAGGCGTCGCGGGCAGCCAGGACGATCCGTTCCCGGTTGCGGGTCGCGTCGGCGCGCAGCTTGGGCGCGCGAACGGTCTCCACGGGACGGACCGGCTCGGTGGCTGCGGTGGTCACGGCGACTGCTCCTCCAGGATACCGGGGAAGTTCTCCCCGCTTGTGCCTACGAAGATGCAAACGGGGATTCCCTCCCCGGAAATTTCGGCTTCGAGTGTGACCTGCGTCACATCTTCCCGGCGTGTCCGTCACTCGCGCCGCCCGGGCCGCGGGCGGGCGGCCGTCCACTATCGTCGGACTCTGGACGGCCCGTAACCACTCGCCGGTGTGCTCGTTGATCCAGGGGATGCCGGGGCGAAGGAGGAAAGCCCGTGACCGCGATCTTCGACCGCCCGCAGATGCTGCCGGAGGACTTCGAGGAGCTCGCTCGGGGTGCGGCCCGGACCCTCGAACGCATCCGGCTGGAGTTCATCAACGGGAAGCTGGGGGTCAAGCCCGTGCCGGGCGGTGGTCACGGCCGGATCATCCAGTGGTTGTTGCGGATCTGCATCCAGGCCCGGCCGGAGCTCTACCTGCATGACCAGGGGTTGAGGATCCAGGGCTACCGCGGTGGATACGCCCGGCCGGACGGCACGCTGGCTCATGAGGACGCGTTCGTCGGCGAGGGGGAGTGGGCCGGGACCGGCGCCGTACTGATGGTCGTCGAGGTCACCTCCTACGATTCCGACACCGATCGGCGCGACCGTGTAGAGAAGCCCCGTGCCTACGGCGAGTCCGGTGTCCCGGTCTACCTGCTGATCGACCGGGACTCCGCGGAGGTGGCCGTCTACAGCCAGCCTGACGGCGTGCGCTACGAGACCGCCCACACGGTTCCGTTCGGCAAGACCGTCCGGCTGCCCGAGCCGGTGGGGATCGTGCTGGACACCGAGCCGCTGAAGAACTGGGTCCGCTGAACCCGGCCATGCCTTCCCGGGGGCGCTCGGCCGCGCGGCCTAGGCTGAGGGCGTCCCGGGCGGCCGGTGGGCCGTGGGAGTCGGGAGGGGCCCGGCGGCCGGGTGGCGAGGAGGTCCGGGATGGGCAGCGGTGAGACCGCCAGGGTGCGCTGCGTGGCGGCCGTTCCGTGCTGGGTGAGCCTGATGGCCCGGGACCTGGAAGGGGCCAAGGAGTTCTACGGTCCCCTGCTCGGCTGGGAGTTCGAGCCGGGCCCGGACCGGTTCGGCCCCTACGTGCACGCGGTGACCGGCGGGGAGGCGGTCGCCGGGCTGGGGGTCACGGGCGCCGGCTGGGACATCCCGGTGTCGTGGACCAGCTACTTCGGCACCGAGAGCGCGGACGCCGCCGCCGACGCGGTGCGTGAGCGCGGGGCGACCCTCGCGGTGGGCCCGCTGGCCTTCGACGCCGGGCGGGTGGCCTTCGCCGCGGACCCGGCCGGGGCGGTGTTCGGCATCTGGGAGGGCCCGCCGGGCCGGGCCCGGCGGCTGGACCTGCCGGGCGCGCCGGTCTGGATCGAGCTGCGCACGCCGGACCCGTTCGCGGCGGCGCTGTTCTACGGCGAGGTGTTCCGCTGGGACGGCCGCGACCCGGAGCGCTTCGAGGTCCGCTGGGAGCACGACCGGGTGGTGTTGCGGACGGAGGGGCACAGCGTCGCGGCGCTGGCCAAGGAGCAGACGGACGGCCCCGCGGGGCTGCCGCCGCACTGGGAGGTGTTCTTCGCCGTCCCGGACACCGACCGGGCGGTGGCCCGGGCCGAGGAGCTGGGCGGCTCGGCGCTGGGCCCGGCCTTCGACTCTCCGTACGGGCGGGTGGCCCGGCTGCGGGACCGCGAGGGCGGCCGGTTCGCGGTGATCAGCCCGAAGGGCTGACGGTCACGGGGCCGCCCCGGCGGCCTCTCCGGCCGGGTCGGCGCCCGTACCGTTCCCGGCGTCCGCACCGCCCGTACCGTTCCCGGCGTCCGTGGGGCCCTGGGCGGGCTCCGCGCGTTCGGCCCGCAGTCGGTCCCCGAGGGCCGCGCGCGCGGCGGCGGGCAGGGCCTTGCGGGCGGCGGGGAAGAGCTGCTTCTCCTCGCCGGCCAGGTGCCGGCGGAGGGTGTCGGCCAGTCCGCGCAGCAGGGGGTCGAAGCCGGGGTCGTCGGCGGGCAGGCCCTGCAGGTCGGAGAGGTACTGCCCGATCGCGAGGTGGTCGTGGATGCTGCTGAACACCAGCGCCCCGCCCTCGGGCACGTCGTGCTGCACGACGGGGAAGAGGTGCTCCTCCTCGGCCGCGCAGTGGGTGAACAGCAGGTCGGTGAGGCGGGTCAGCAGGTCGGCGCGTTCGGCGGCGCCCGCGGGTGCGGCCTCGACCCGGTCGAGCAGCTCGGTGACCGCCCGGTGGTCGGCGGTGAACTCGCCGAGGATGTCCGGCCTGCGGCTCATGGCGCGCCCGCCTCTCGAACGGAAACCTTCCCCCGCTCCCTCCAGTATCCGGCGTCGGCCGCCGGATCCTCCCCCGGGCGGCGCGGACGGGGCGGGGGCGGGGGTGTCGCCGCAGGTCAGGGGTGGTCGCGTCGCCCGGTGAGGGCGAGCAGCCGGGTCTGCGGGCCCGCGTCGTCGGGGGCGGGCAGGGGCGGGTCGAAGAGGCCGCTGCCGGAGAGGTCCCCGTAACCGGTGATCTCGCCGAGGGCGAAGTCGACGAGTTCCGCCGGGAGCCGGGTGCGCCGACCGATGCCGGCGGCGAGGTCCCAGGCGTGGATGGCGAGGTCGGTCGTGAGCTGGTCGAGGTAGTACTGGCCGGAGACGTCGCCGAAGGACAGGTGGACGGTGAGCCCGGTGGCGCCGGGGACGGCGAAGGCCTCCCGGGCGGCCGCGGCGGCACCGGCCCAGGCGGCGACGGGGTCACTGCCGAGGACGTCGCCGTCGAAGCGCCCGCCGACCTCGGAGACGGTGGCGCCCATCAGGAGTTCGGGGGTCCAGAGCTGTTCGCCGGTGAGGTGGTTGACGAGGTCGCGGACGGACCAGTCGGCGCACGGGGTGGGGGCGCCCCACTGGTCGGGGGCGATCAGGCGGACGCGTTCGTCGAAGGCGGCGAGGGCCTGGGCGTACGGCGTGCCGGGGTCCGCGGCCGGTCGGTGGTGCCTGCGTTGGGCCATGTCTCCACCCTGCCCCGGGCGGGGTCCGGCCCGCGAGTCGCTCACGGACCGTCAGTTGTTCAAATTCGAACTCCAAGGTACGGTCGAGGAGCGGCCGGTTCAAATTTGAACAACAGCTGCGGGGCGACGGCCCCGCCCGTGCCGCACCACCACACCCCTACGACCGACCCCGATCGATGGAGACGCGCATGCCGAGCAGCAGCCCGAGCACGACCGCCCCCACCACCACCGTCCGCCCGGGCCTGGCGACCCCCGGTCCCGCGACGACCTCGCCGCACGCCTACGACGCCGGACTCCTGCTCCTGCGCCTGGTCCTCGGCCTGACCATGGCCGCGCACGGCAGCCAGAAGCTGTTCGGCTGGTTCGGCGGCGGGGGGATCGACGGCACCGGTCAGTTCTTCACCATGAGCGGCTACCCGGCGGGCGACACCATGGCCGTGGTCGCCGGCCTCACCGAGACGCTCGGCGGACTCGCGCTCGCCGTCGGCCTGTTGACGCCGCTGGCGGGTGCCGCGATCGTCGGGACGATGGTCAACGCGATCGCCGTCACCTGGGGCGGCGGCTTCTTCGCCCCGAAGGGCAGCGAGTACGAGCTGCTGCTGACCGCGGGTGCCGCGGCGCTCGCGCTGACCGGCCCGGGCCGGTACGCCGTGGACCGCTTCCTGCCGGTGCTGCGCGCGCACCGGCTGGCCTACGGGGCGGCCGCCGTCCTGGTCGGCCTGGTGACGGCCGGCGCAATCCTGCTGCTGCGCAAGTAGCGCCCCGGACCGCCGGCGGGGCGGAGCGGGTCCGTGGACCCGTAGCGCCCGGAGGGTCCGCGACGAGGCCGTGGTGACGAACCGTCACCACGGCCTCGTCGCCGTTCCGTTCCCGTTCGAACCGATCTCGGCTCAGGGGCTGTTCAACGTCATGTGATGTGTGCCATGGTACATGTCACACTCCCCACCGTGTGCACGGCGGAGCCGCCCCCACGCGGAGCCGCCGCCAACGGTCCTCGCCCCCACACCGGCCGCACCCCCAGCGCGGCCGAAGACGGCCCGGAGGCCCCCACGTGAGTACCCCACGCCCGTTGCGACTCCCGCAGCTGGCAAGACTGTTGACGCTCGTCCTGACCCTGCTCCTGACGGTCGGTCTGTTCGCCCCGCGCAGCCAGGCCGCCCCCGCCGCCGCCCCGAGCCCCGGCGACGCCACCGCGACCCGTCCCGCGCCGACCGCGCCGGCCCCGCCGCCCGCCATCGGCGCCTCCCCGGCGCAGGCCGCCGCGGAGGCGGCGGACGGCCGCAGCGCCCTCCCGCCCCGCCAACCCGCTCCGCTGGCCCTGGAGTCGGCGGTCCCGGCGGCGTCCGGGCGGTCCGCCGCCAAGGCCCTCGGCTCCGGCGCGGCCGGTGCCGGCGCCGCGGCGGCCTGCAACGTCGGCGACTTCACCGGCCGCACCGGTGGCGCCCTCGTGCAGCAGATCAAGTCCGTGGACCTGGACTGCATCAGCAGCCTGTTCCAGATCGGCCGCGGCGACGCGGCGGCGGCCTTCCGCGAGTCCCAGATGGTCACCGTGGCCTACGCGGTGCGCGACGCCGCCGGCGGCTACCGGGGTACCAACGACTCGTCGATCACGCAGCTGATGTACTACCTGCAGGCCGGCTACTTCGTGCAGTTCTACAACGCGGACGTGGTGGGCCCGTACGGCGCCGCCCTGAAGACGGCGACCCGCTCCGCGCTGGACGCGTTCTTCGCCAACCCCCACTCCCGGGACGTCAGTTACGACAACTCGGGCCCGCTCGGCCGGGCGACCACGCTGATCGACAGCGCCCAGGACAGCGCCCGCTACCTGCCCGTCGTGAAGCAGCTGCTCGCCGCCTACGACAGCGCCACCTGGAACCCGGCCAACATGGCGTACGCGCTGAACCCGGTGTTCACCGCGCTCTTCCGCGGCCACCAGGAAGCGGACTTCCTGCCCGCCGTACAGGCCGACCCGAGCGTGCTGGACGCCCTGTACACCTTCGCCGTGCGCAACAACGACCAGCTCGGCGGCTCCTACGGCAACCTGGTCTTCAACGCGGTCACCGAGATGACCCGCTTCATGCAGTACCAGTCCTTCGTGCCCAGGATCCGCCCGTGGGCGCAGACGCTGGCCGCGCAGTCCTCCCCGGCCGACCGCACCCGCTACCAGCGGGCGGCCGTCGCCCTCGCGGTCCGCTTCTACGACACCGCCAACTGCGCCTCCTACGGCACCTGCGACGACGCGGCCCGCTTCAAGGCCGCCAACCTGCCGGTCTCGTACACCTGCAGCCCGAGCATCACGATCCTCGCCCAGGCGTTGGACACCACTCAACTCGGCACCGCCTGCACCAGCCTGACCGGCCAGGACGCCTTCTTCCACACCGTCGCGCGCGACAACGGCCCGGTCCGGGACGACAACAACCGGACGATCGAGGTCGTGGTCTTCCACTCCTCCTTCGACTACCAGGTGCTGGCCGCCGTCATCTACGCGATCAACACCAACAACGGCGGCATGTACCTGGAGGGCGACCCGGCCAAGGCCGGCAACCAGCCGCGGTTCGTCGCCTACGAGGCCGAGTGGGCCCGCCCCTCGTTCGAGATCTGGAACCTCAACCACGAGTACACGCACTTCCTCGACGGCCGGTTCGACATGTACGGCGACTTCGACGCCGGGATGTCGACCCCGACCGTCTGGTGGGTCGAGGGCTTCGCGGAGTACGTGTCCTACGCGTACCGCAAGGTCGTCAACGACGGTGCCATCGCGGCGGCCGCCCGGCACACCTACAAGCTGAGCGACCTCTTCGACACCGGCTACGGTGACCAGGACCGGGTCTACCGCTGGGGCTACCTCGCCGTCCGCTACATGCTGGAGCAGCACCGCTCCGACCTCGACGCCGTGCTCGCCGAGTACCGCACGGGCGACTGGGCCGGAGCCCGGACCCTGCTCAAGACCACCATCGGCACCCGGTACGACGCCGACTTCGACGCCTGGCTGACCAGGTGCGCCAACGGCGCCTGCGCCGGCGGCACGCCCACCCAGCCGCAGCTGCCGGAGTGCGCGGGCACCGACGTCCGCAAGCTGGACGCCAACTGCGCGCGCAGCGACATCGCGGCCACCACCGGCAACTACGCGCACTTCTACCTGCTGGTGCCGGCCGGCACCAAGCAGGTGAGGATCACCACCAGCGGCGGCACCGGCAACGGCGACCTCTACTACAACCCGAGCGGCTGGGCGTACACCAACGCCTACGCCACCCGCTCGGCGGGGCCGGACAACGCGGAGACTCTCACCGTCACCGATCCGCCGGCCGGCTACGTCTACTTCAGCCTCTACGCCCAGCAGGGCTTCGGCGGGGTGAGCGTCACGAGCGAACTCTGACGGCGCCCCGGAGCGACCGATCACGGACAGGTGACCGCCCCGGCGGGAGCGCTTCGGCGCCCCGCCGGGGCGGGTCCGCTTCCCCGTCCTGCGGTGCGTTTCCCCGCGGGGCGCCTACTCGCCGATCCGGACCAGCGCCAGGGTGATGTTGTCCGGCCCGCCCGCCTCGACGGCCGCCTTCCACAGGTCGAAGGCGGCCTTCCCGTCGGCGCGCTCCGAGCCGCCCGAGGAGCGGGCCAGCAGGTCCGCGAGCTCCTCCTCCGGCACCGGGTCGGTCAGTCCGTCGCTGCACACCAGGTAGCGGTCGCCGGTGGCCAGCGGCTCGGTGCGCAGGTGCGGCTCGACGAAGGTCAGTCCGAGCGAGCCGCCCAGGGTCTGGGTGACCACGGAGGTGGTGCGCCGGCCGGGCGGCAGCGGGGGGCTGTCGTCCACGCTCACCCGGTGCAGGCCGGCCGCGGTGATCCGGTAGACCCGGCTGTCGCCGACGTTGAAGGCCAGGGCCTGGTCGGGCAGCAGGACGAGGCCGGCCACCGTGGTGCCCATCGCGGCGAGCCCCGGGTCGCCGCCGGCGGCCGCGTAGACCGCGCGGTTGCAGTCCTGGAGCTCCTCCCGGACGGCCTCCTCGTCGGTCAGTCCGGCGCCGTCGGCGGCCAGCCGGCGGGCGACCAGGGAGCTGGCGACCTCCCCGCCGGGGTGGCCGCCGAGCCCGTCGGCGACGGCGACCACGCAGGGCGGGCCGAGCGGGAACAGCAGGGTCTGCGGGTTGCCGGTCACGGTGGCGCAGAGCGTCCACGGGCCGACCGTGAGGCTGTCCTCGTTGTGTTCCCGCACCAGGCCCTCGTGGCTCAGCGCGCTCACCGCGATGTACGCCGCCATCGGTTCGCCGCCCTTCCGGAGCTCCTCCCTCAATTGTGGGCGGGTCCTGTGGATCCCGCGGGGCCGGCGGCCGGCGGGGGAGCGGTGCGTCCGGGGCGGGGGCGCCCGGTGGGAATAGCGGGGCGCACCCCGGTGCTAAGGTGGTTGAAAGTTTGACGATCTGGCCCGGGAGGGCCACGGAGCCCGGGCCCGCAGGCCCGGGCCGACCTGGAGTGTGGTGAGCAGCATGCAGTTCGGAATCTTCACCGTCGGCGACGTCACCCCCGACCCGACCACCGGACGCACCCCGAGCGAGCACGAGCGGATCAAGGCCATGGTGGCCATCGCGCGCAAGGCCGAGGAGGTCGGCCTCGACGTCTTCGCGACGGGCGAGCACCACAACCCGCCGTTCGTCCCGTCCTCGCCGACGACGATGCTCGGCTACGTCGCCGCGCAGACCGAGCGCATCATCCTCTCCACCTCGACCACCCTGATCACCACCAACGACCCGGTGAAGATCGCCGAGGACTACGCGATGCTCCAGCACCTGGCCGACGGCCGGGTGGACCTCATGATGGGCCGCGGCAACACAGGCCCGGTCTACCCGTGGTTCGGCCAGGACATCCGCCAGGGCATCCCGCTCGCGATCGAGAACTACGCACTGCTGCACCAGCTCTGGCGCGAGGACGTGGTGGACTGGGAGGGTCGCTTCCGCACCCCGCTGCAGTCCTTCACCGCCACCCCGCGCCCGCTGGACGGCGTCCCGCCGTTCGTCTGGCACGGCTCGATCCGCAGCCCGGAGATCGCCGAACAGGCCGCCTACTACGGGGACGGCTTCTTCGCGAACAACATCTTCTGGCCCAAGGAGCACTTCCGGAAGCTGGTCGGCCTCTACCGCGAGCGCTACGCCCACTACGGCCACGGCACGCCGGAGCAGGCGTACGTCGGCCTCGGCGGCCAGGTGTTCATGCGCCGCAACTCGCAGGACGCGGTGCGGGAGTTCCGTCCGTACTTCGACAACGCGCCGGTGTACGGGCACGGGCCCTCGCTGGAGGAGTTCACCGAGCAGACCCCGCTGACCGTCGGCAGCCCGCAGGAGGTCGTCGAGAAGACGCTGTCCTTCCGCGAGACCTTCGGCGACTACCAGCGCCAGCTGTTCCTGATGGACCACGCCGGCCTGCCGCTGAAGACCGTCCTGGAGCAGCTGGACCTGCTCGGCGAGGAGGTCGTGCCGGTGCTGCGCGAGGAGTTCGCCAAGGGCCGCCCGGCCGGGGTGCCGGACGGGCCGACGCACGCCGCCCGGGTGGCGGCCCGGGACGAGGAAGCCGTGGAGGTGGCCGAGTGAACGCGTTCAAGCTGGTGGTGGTGAGTGCCGGGCTGAGCAAGCCGTCCTCGACCAGACTGCTGGCCGACCGGCTCGCCGGATCGACGGACCGGCAGCTGGCCGCGCGGGCGGGGCTGCCGGAGGGCGCCGCGGCCGACGTGACGGTGGTCGAGCTGCGCGACCTGGCGGTCGAGATCGCCAACAACCTGGTCACCGGATTCCCCGGTGCGGCGCTGCGGGCTGCGGTCGGTGCGGTGACGGAGGCGGACGCCGTGATCGCGGTGACGCCGGTCTTCACCGCCTCCTACAGCGGTCTGTTCAAGTCCTTCTTCGACGTGATCGACCACGACGCGCTCGCCGGCAAGCCGGTGCTGATCGCCGCCACCGGCGGCACGCCCCGGCACTCGCTCGCCCTGGAGCACGCCGTCCGGCCGCTCTTCGCCTACCTGCGGGCGGTGGTGGTGCCGACCGCCGTCTACGCGGCCACCGACGACTGGGGTGCCGGCGGGGACGGGCTCACCGAGGGCCTACCGGGCCGGATCGACCGGGCGGCGGGCGAGCTGGCCGCGCTGCTGGCCGGCCGCGGCCCGGCGGCGCCGACCCTGCCGGACCAGGTGGTGCCGTTCGCCGAGCAGCTGGCGGCGCTGCGGGCCTGAGCCGCCGGCGTGGCAGTGGCAAGGGCAGTGGCAGGGGCGGGTGCGCGAGGGCGCCCGCCCCTTCTGCACGTCCGGGGCGGCGGCCGCCCTGCCCGCCGGACCTCCGTCGCGCCGCCCGGTGCTCCGTTCGGGCGCCCGCTCCCGTGCCGAAACGTCCGCTCTGCGGTGTAATCGTACGCATGATCAGATCTCCGCTGGTCCGTCCCGCTCCCGGCGCCCCGTCCCGCTCCGGCCGCCCGGCGCGTCGCGGCGACCACCGCGCCGAGCGGGGCGCCCTCCGGGCGCGGTGAGGAGGGGCGAGCCGACCATGCAGGCCGAACCGCAAGCCGTGCTCTCCCCGCTGACCAGCGCGGCCGTCTTCCTGGTCCTCACCGTCGAGCCCGGCGGCGAGGACGCCGTCCGTGCACTGCTGCCCGACCTCGCCGGGCTGCGCCGCGCCGTCGGCTTCCGCGCCCCCGAGGGCGGTCTGACCTGCGTCACCGGCATCGGCTCCGGGCTCTGGGACCGCCTCTTCACCGGCCCCCGGCCGGCCTCCCTGCACCCCTTCCAGGAGGTGGCCGGCGCCCGGCACCGGGCCCCGGCCACCCCCGGGGACCTCCTGCTGCACCTGCGGGCCGAACGGATGGACCTCTGCTTCGAGCTGGCCGGCCAGCTCACCGGCCGGCTCGCCGGGGCCGCCACGGTGGTCGACTCGGTCCAGGGCTTCCGGTACTTCGACGACCGGGACCTCCTCGGCTTCGTGGACGGCACCGAGAACCCCGAGGGACGGGCCGCCGTGACCGCGGCCCTGGTCGGTGCGGAGGACCGGGAGTTCGCCGGCGGAAGCTACGTCGTCGTCCAGAAGTACCTGCACCGGCTGGACACGTGGAACGCGCTGAGCGTCGAGGAGCAGGAGGGCGCGGTCGGACGCACCAAGCTCACCGACATCGAGCTGGACGACGAGGTCAAGCCCGCCGACTCGCACGTGGCGCTGACCGTCGTCACCGGCCCGGACGGCGAGGAGCGGAAGATCGTCCGCTTCAACATGGCCTTCGGCTCCTTCGAACGCGGCGGCGAGTTCGGCACCTACTTCATCGGCTACGCGCGCGACCCCGGGGTGACCGAGGAGATGCTGCGCAACATGTTCGTCGGAAACCCGCCCGGCACCACCGACCGGCTGCTCGACTTCTCCACCGCCGTCACCGGCTCGCTGTTCTTCGTCCCGACCGCCGCGCTGCTCGACTCCCCGCCGCCCGCACCGCCGGCGCCGGGCACCCCGCCCGTACCGCCGGCGCCGGGCACCCCGGCCGCGCCCCGCGCGGACGGCTCGCTCGGCATCGGCAGCCTGCGCGGCACCTGCTGAGCCGGCCCACCCGACAAGGACCCCGCACCATGGACAACCTGCACCGCGACCTCGCCCCCGTCTCCGCCGCCGCGTGGGCGGAGATCGAGGAGGAGGCCCGCCAGACCTTCAGGCTGCACGTCGCCGGGCGGCGCGTGGTCGACCTGCACGGCCCCGAGGGCGCCACCCTCGCCGCCGTCGGCACCGGCCACCTGACCGGTGTCGAGCCGCCCGCCGACGGCGTCGAGGCCCGCGCCCGCGCCGCGCAGCCCGTCGTCGAGCTGCGCGTCCCCTTCACCGTCCGGCGCGAGGCGGTCGACGACGTCGAGCGCGGCGCCCGCGACTCCGACTGGCAGCCCGTGAAGGACGCCGCCCGCACCATCGCGCTGGCCGAGGACCGCGCCGTCTTCGAGGGCTACCGCGCCGCCGCGATCGAGGGCATCCGGGACGCCTCGACCAACGCCCGGGTGCCGCTGCCCGACGACGTCCGGGAGTACCCCGAGGCGGTGAGCCGGGCCCTCACCGCCCTGCGGCTGGCCGGCGTCGGCGGGCCCTACTCGCTGCTGCTCGGCGCGGACGCCTTCACCGCCGTCAACGAGACGAGCGACCACGGCTACCCCGTCCACAACCACCTCGCCCGGCTCCTCGACGGCGACATCATCTGGGCCCCGGCCATCGAGGGCGCCTTCCTGCTCTCCACCCGGGGCGGCGACTTCGAGCTCTTCCTCGGCCAGGACGTCTCGGTCGGCTACCTCGCGCACGACGCCGACACGGTGCGGCTCTACCTCCAGGAGTCGCTCACCTTCCGCGTCCACACCGGCGAGGCGGCCGTCGCCCTGGGGAGTCGTACCGGCACGACCAGGCCGCCCGGCCACCAGGAAGGGTACTGAGTTCCTTTACCAGGGGTACTGAGTGCCGTATTCTCTCGGTGGAGCCTCTGACGCCAGTCGAAGAGAGCCGACACGGCATGCCGGTCCAGGTGGCGCTTGCGGCGCGCAGGGCGCGGCCGGGCCGGAATTGGCACTCAGTACCCTCGGCATCACCTGAGGCATGGATCCAGTGCACCCGTGACAGGAGAACCGCTCATGAGCTTGAGGATCGTCGTCTGCGTGAAGCACGTGCCGGACGCGACGGGTGACCGTCGGTTCGCGGACGACCACACCACCGACCGGGAGGGCGTGGACGGCCTGCTGTCGGA
>NZ_JBIWPA010000038.1:0-90425 GCF_044768035.1 Kitasatospora sp. NPDC101176 | reverse complement strand
GGGGGGGGCGGTCCCGCCGGGGCCCTCGACGGCGCCCTGGTTATGGTGTCCCCCCCCTGCGGGGGCCGCGGCCGGGCCCGGCCCCCCCGGGGGGCGGGGGGGGCCGCCGCCCCCCCCGCCCCCCCACCGGCGCGTCCGGCACCCCGCCTTAAACACTTCCTAAAACCTTCCCAGGGCGGCCTTTCGATGCGCCGGAAGAGCTTGACGTGCACAGCTGGTCTAGTCCAGTTTGATGCTCAGCACCGCGCAGCCCCACCCCGCACCGCTCCCCACGCACCGCGCAGCCCCACCCCGCACCGCGCTCCCCACGCACCGGATCCGCCCCCGCACCGGACCAGCCCCCAAGCTGCCGCCCGCCCCGTGTCTCCCCCCCTCGCGGCGCGGGCGGCCCCACGTCCCGAGAGGCACCCCCATGCCCAGCGCGCTCCGACCCACCCCCACGCACCGCCGTTCCGGCGGCCGCACCAAGCTGCTCGGCCTGGCCGCCGCCACCGCGCTCGCGGCCGGCGGTCTGGCCCTCGTCGCCGGGAACGCCGGAGCCGCCGACGCTCCCGGCAACCTGCTCGCCAACCCGGGCCTGGAGAGCGGCGCACTGAGTCCGTGGAGCTGTTCCGGCGGCACCGGCAGCGTCGTCAACTCCGGTGCCCACAGCGGGAGCCACGCGCTGAAGGGGGCGGTGGGCGCGAGCGACACCGCGCAGTGCGGCCAGAGCGTCGCGGTGCGGCCCAACACCACCTACCAGCTCAGCGCCTGGGTGCAGGGCCAGTACGTCTACCTCGGCGCCACCGGCAGCGGCGTCACCGACCCGGCCACCTGGACCCCGGGCGGCGCCGACTGGCAGCGGCTGTCGACGAGTTTCACCACCGGCCCGGCCACCACCAGCGTCACCGTCTACCTGCACGGCTGGTACGGGCAGGGCGCCTACCTCGCCGACGACGTCACGCTCACCGGCCCCGGCGGCACCCCCACCACCCCGCCCACCTCGGGCACCCCGACCGGCACGCCCACCGGCGGCCCGACCGGCACCCCGACCGGCGGGCCGAGCACCCCGCCGCCCGACGTCGCCGTGCCCGTCGCCCCGTACATCGACATGGGCGCCTGGCCCACCCCGTCCATGCCCGCCATGGCCAAGGCCGGCAACCTCAAGGCCTACACCATGGGCTTCGTCACCGCCGTCGGCTGCAAGGCCAGCTGGTTCAACGCCTACGACCCGCGCACCGGCTGGGCCAAGGACCAGATCGACGCGCTGCGGGCGGCCGGCGGCGACGTCAAACTCTCCTTCGGCGGCGCCAGCGGCACCGAACTCGCCGCCGCCTGCACCTCGGTGGACTCCCTGTTCAACGAGTACGACGCCGTGGTCAACGCCTACGGCCTGCGCTACGTCGACTTCGACATCGAGGGCGCGGCCATCGCCGACACCGTCTCCAACGACCGCCGCTCCGCCGCGCTCGCCAGGCTCCAGCAGGCCCACCCGGGCCTCAAGGTCTCGTTCACCCTGCCCGTCCTGCCCGAGGGCCTGACCTCCGAGGGCGTCGCCATCGTCAAGTCGGCCCGGGACGCGGGCGTCGCCGTCGACCTGGTGAACATCATGGCCATGGACTACTACCGGGCCGGCACCGACTACGGCAACGCCGCCGTCCAGGCCGCCCAGGCGCTCTTCGGGCAGCTCAAGGCGCTCTACCCGGCCCGGACCGACGCCCAGCTGTGGGCCATGGTCGGGGTCACCCCGATGCTCGGCGAGAACGACGACCACCAGATCTACAACCAGGCCGCCGCCCAGCAGTTGGTGAACTTCGCCAAGCAGAACCACCTCGGCATGCTGGCCTTCTGGGACGCCACCCGGGACGCCAACGCCTGCACCGGCGGCTCGCTGTCCACGTGCACCAACATCCCGCAGCAGCCGTACGAGTTCGCGAAGATCTTCGCGCAGTACGCGGGCTGATCCGCGGGCCGATCACCGCGGGGCGAGGTGCCGGCGGGCCGGGAGGCCGCCGGCACCTCGGCGTTCCGGAGGACCGGGACCTGTTCCCGGCGGGCGGCGATGCCGGGGGCCGACCGCCCGGAAATTGGCATCTCATCAGGCCGGACCGTCCACTACAGTCCCACCCACCTGCACGACCAGAGGGGGCGGACATGACCGGCATGACGGTCCGGGACGACGAGAACCAGCACACCGGCACCACGGCGGCGGCCGAAGCCGCCGACGGCCGCGGCACGACCGGCCCTACGGGCCGCGTCCGCGATGCAGGCTGTGTTGGCGATGCGGGCCGCGTCGGCGATGCGGGCCGTGACCTCACCGCCGAGGAGCTCGCCGCCTTCGACCGCACCCTCGGCCGGCTGCGCACCCTCCCCGCACACTCCCGCACCCGGCAGCACGCCGAGCGGCAGCTCCGCTCCTTCGTGACGGAGAGCCGCAAACTCCGCCGCCGCGAGGCCCGGGACACCCTGCGCCAGGCCGACGCCGAGCTGCTCGCCGGCACCGCGACCGGCGCCCGGCACCGCCGCGAGGACGCACCGCTCGCCACCGCCCACGGGCCGGTCGGCGATCTGCGGATCCCGCGCAAGTGCTACGTCTGCAAGGGGCCGTACCGCCAGGTCGACGCCTTCTACCACATGCTCTGCCCGGACTGCGCCGCCGAGAACACCGGCCGCCGCACCCTGGGCACCGACCTGCGCGGCCGCCGCGCCCTGCTCACCGGCGGGCGCGTCAAGATCGGCTACCACCTGGCCCTGATGATGCTCCGCGACGGCGCCGAGCTCATCGTCACCAGCCGCTTCCCGCACGACGCCGTCCGCCGCTTCCGCGCCGCCGAGGGCAGCGGGCAGTGGTGGGACCGGCTCACCGTGGTCGGCATCGACCTGCGCGACCCGCGCCAGGTCATCGGGCTCACCGACCGGCTGACCGCCGAGGGCCGGCCGCTGGACGTCCTCGTCAACAACGCCGCGCAGACCCTGCGCCGCCCGCCGGAGTCCTACGCCCTGCTGGCCGCCGGCGAGCGCAGCGCCCTGCCCGCCGCCGAGCGCCGGGCCGTCACCCACGCCCCCGGTTTCCAGCCGCTCTCCGCGCTCACCCAACTCCCCTCGGGTGCAGCCTCCTTGCTCGACCTCACCGACGAGGCCGGGCTGCTGCCCGACCTCTCCCCGGCCAACTCCTGGTCCGTCCGGCTCGGTTCGCTCGACCCGGCGGAGGTCCTGGAGACCCAGCTCGTCAACGCCCTCGCCCCCACCCTCCTGTGCGACCGCCTCCTCCCCCTCCTCCTCGCCTCGCCGCACCCCGCCCGCTACATCGTCAACGTCACCGCGGTGGAGGGCCGCTTCGCCGTCCGCAACAAGACCGCCGGCCACCCCCACACCAACATGGCCAAGGCCGCGCTCAACATGCTCACCCGCACCAGTGCCGCCGACCTCGCCCGACAGGGCGTGCACATGTGCGCCGTCGACACCGGCTGGATCACCGACGAGAACCCGGCACCGAAGAAGGCCCACCTCGCCGACCAGGGCTTCCGCACCCCGTTGGACGTCGTGGACGGCGCGGCCCGGGTCTACGACCCCATCGTGCGCGGGGAGGCCGGCCACCCGGTGTCGGGAGTCTTCCTCAAGGACTACCGCGAGGTCGCGTGGTGACGCCCCCGCACGGGTGACACCCCGGGCTGCGGCGACGGGTCGTCAACGTCCGCTGCACGGATGCGCGCACGGGCAGCGGACCGACCGGCCGCACCCGGGTCGTCCGCCCGGGTGCGTGCCCGGAAGCGCGCCCGGTCCGGGGCTGACTCCGGACCGGGCGCGATCATCCGACTATCCCCGGTTCAGCGCCCGGTGGGAAGGTTGGCCCCACCGGTGCAGTCGAACACGACACCGGTGACGAAGGTGTTGGCGGCGAGCAGGTGGATCGCCCGCGCGACGTCCTCGGCCCGGCCGACCCGACCGACCGGGGTGGTCGCGGCGAGGCCGTCGAAGAGCGCCGTCCGCTGCTCGACCGGGACGCGGTCCCACCACGGGGTGTCGATCACGCCCGGCGAGACCGCGTTGATCCGCAGCGGGGCGAGCTCGACGGCCAACGGCGGGACCATGGCCTCCAGGGCGCCGTTGATGGCGGCCAGTCCGGCGGTGCCGGGGATGGCGGCGCGGGCGGAGGCCGCGGTGATCAGGGTGACCGAACCGTCCTGGCGCAGGTGCGGGAGCGCCGTCTGCAGGACGCGGACCTGCGGCCAGAACTTCGCGTCGAACCCGGTGGCCAGATCGGCCAGATCGAGCCCGGCGAACGGGCCGCTGCCGGCGGCGCCGCTGACCGCGACCACCAGGTGGTCGACGGTGCCGACCTCCGCGAAGAAGGCGGCGACCGCCTCGGCGTCCGCGGCGTCCACCTGGTGACCGGTGGTCTTGCCGCCGATCCGGGCGACGGCCGCGTCCAGGCGCTCCCGGTCGCGTCCGGTGATCACGACCTCGGCGCCGTCCGCGGCGAAGGCGACGGCCGAGGCCTCGCCGATGCCCGAGCTGCCGCCCATCACGACGACGTGCTGTCCGGCGAAGAGTTCAGAGGTGGTGCTCATGGTGGTGCATCCTCCGGATTGTCGAGACCGCTAGTTCCGGTAATGATGGTTGTCGAGACTGTTAGTCTTGTCAAGGGGATGCAGCGAACCGCAGCAGAGAAGAGGGACCGCCATGCCAGCGACCGACCCCCGGCCCGACACCCCGGCCAACCCGGGCGCCCCTGCTCCGGGAGCCACGGCCCAGGACGCCGCGGCTCCGGACACCGCGACTCCGTATACCGCGACTCCGGACACCACCGACCCGGGCGCCCCCGCGACCCCCACCCGCCCGCACACCGGACGCCGCCGCAACGAGGCCGCCCACCAGGCGATCCTCGACGCCACCCTCCGCCTGCTCGCCACCTCCGACGGCACACCCGTCACCATCGACGCCATCGCCCGCACCGCCGGCGTCGGCAAGCAGACCGTCTACCGCTGGTGGCCGTCCAAGGGCGCCGTCCTGCTCGACGCCCTCACCGACCGCGCCGACCAGGACGTCCCCGGCGCCGACACCGGCACCCTGCGCAGCGACCTCCGCGCCTTCGTCGCCACCACCTTCGACGGCGCCCAACGCGGCCCCACCGCCCCCGCCCTGCGCACCCTCGTCCGCGAAGCCGCCCGCGACCCCCACCTCGCCGACCTCATGCAGAGCTTCACCGCCACCCGCCGCACCGCCCTGCGCGAACTCCTCGCCCGCGGCCGCGAACGCGGCGAACTCGCCGAGGACACCGACCTCGACCTGGTCGTCGACCAGGTCTACGGGGTCTTCTGGTACCGCTTCCTGCTCGGCCACGCCCCACTGGACGGGACGGTCGCCGACCGGCTCACCCGCTCCCTCCTCGACGGCAACGGCCGGTAGCCCACCGGCCGGGCACCGCCCGACCGGGCACCGAGCCGCCCGACCGCCCGTGGTGTACTACGCGGGTCCACCGTTCAGGCACCAGCCCGCACCAGGAGCGAACCGTTCGATGAGTGCCGCCTGCCCCCAGTGCGCCGCACCGGACCACGCCGTCCCGATACCCCGGGCGGTGGCCGACCCGAGCACACCCCTCGACGGCCCGACCCGCGCGCTGCTGGCCCCGCCGCCCGAACCCCGACCGGCACCCGGGCAGGCCGGCACGGCATCGACGGTGCTCTACGGCATCGCCGCCGCCCTCGCCGTACTCGGCGTCGTCTCGCTGCTCCACGGAGCCCGGGACCTCGACCGCTACGACGCCGCCTACCGGCTCGGCTACCGCCTGGGCCCGTTCGTCCTCCCCGGCCTCCTGGTGGTCTGCGGCCTGATCGTGCAGGCCGTGTCCCGGCGGCGGCGCCGGCAGGCGGCCGCGATCGTCCTGCCCGCCCAGAAGGCCCAGTGGCAGCGGAACCTGAGCGTCTGGCAGGCCGGCTGGCTCTGCCTCGGTTGCCGGGCGGCGTTCTTCCCCGACGCCGCCATCCGCCCGGACTTCCCGGCCTCGCCGGCACTCCCCCTCGACCAGTTCCCGCTCTGGGTGATGACCGCCGCCGAGCGCGCCTTCGGCCCCACCTCGCCGCCCGTTCCGCACTGACCGTCCACGGCTCCCGGCCCTGGGCGGCCGGCCCGGGCTCGGACGAGTCCGGGTCAGGCGCTCTGCAGTGATCCGATCCCCGGCAACGGCACGAACTCGACGCCCTTCGGCCCCAACCGCTCCGCGGCCTCGGCGAAGCGGCGGGAGCAGAACGCGACCCCCGACAGCGCCACCGAGTCGAGCAGGAAGAAGTCCCGCTCCGGCGACTCCGCGAAGCGCAACTCCCACACCTTCTTGACCTGACCGTCACGACGCAGGTCGATCCGCGACCGTTCCGGATCGACCAGCCGCTCGGTGCTCAGCAGCGCGGACCGCGGGAACCGTACGAAGGAGTACTCCTTCGCCGGGATCGGACGCCCCTTCGCGGACACCACCTGCAGCCGCGACACCTGCCAGTCACCCGTGTCCCCGGCCCGCAGCAGCTCCAGGAAACCCGCACTGACGACGTGTCCGCCGAAGGCCGTGTGGAAGTCGAAGCCGTAGGACCGGTCCTTGGTGACGAGCCACAGCTCGGCCGGA
This sequence comes from Kitasatospora sp. NPDC101176, assembly GCF_044768035.1. Taxonomy (NCBI): domain Bacteria; kingdom Bacillati; phylum Actinomycetota; class Actinomycetes; order Kitasatosporales; family Streptomycetaceae; genus Kitasatospora; species Kitasatospora sp. NPDC101176. Next base: position 83,830 of record NZ_JBIWPA010000038.1, on the reverse strand, counting down.
AGGTCATCGGGCGGCCCCTCTCCGGGGGCGTCGTGCTGCCAGCCGTACGTCATCGGCCGGTCGAAGGCCCCCTCGGCGAACTCCTCGTGGAGAACACCGTTCAGGAAGACGGGGCACCGAGCCTCACCCCTGTACGCCAACGCGAAGTACTGGTCATCCACCGGCCACACCCTAGCCCCGCCCCCCCGACACACCCCCGCCCCCAGGACCCCGGACACCCGGAGCGAATATGACGACCGGTCTACATATGCAGCTCCCTCGACAGCAGCCTCCGGCACAGAAAGTCGACACCTCCGACTTCCCACTCCACGCCTCGGCACCTCACAGAATATGACGCTCGGTCTACATATTCACCCCAAGAATCGAGGCACAGGCCGACGAGCGAGTCGAGCGAATTGCACCGGAAGTCGACCAGGCCGACTTCCCGTGCAGCGCGACCCAGCTCCTGAGGAATATGACGGTCGGTCTACATATTACAATCGCGCAGGCGGAACAGGAGCTGCCAGGGTCACGACGTACGGCGGAAGCGGCGGCCGCTCTGGCGGTAGGACCAGGCGAGGGCCAGGACGATCGGGCTCCAGAGCATGGCCGGCGCGGCACAGAATCGGGCCAGCGTCTGCCACCCGCCGTCGCTGAACCGACCGCCTTCACCCCGGGAACACCGGAGCACATCGCCTACCCCGCTCGGCCTCAACGCCGCCGCCGCGCACCGGCCCCTGGTCCACGACCGGCTCGCGTGATGCGGCGCCACAAACGTGCCGCACCAGACGAATTGGGGGACGCCGACATCAGGACGCCGGGCGGCGAATGAGGCAGTACGGCATGGAAGGACAGACGGCCGAACCTACGCTCGCGGCGCATTGGCGAACCGATCTGCGCCGCAACAGCTCGTGCCGTCATTGGGGGCGCCCAGGTCGGCAACCGACCGGATCATCAATGTTGCCGGCCAGCTGCTCTCGCTCAACCCTCGTCACGCTTCCGCAGGAGCGCCGCACTGATCATCGACGGCAGCGGCACCGACACTGCCTGGTCGTAGCCACCGGCAAGCCCCTTACCGGCAATCGTCACGACAGCAGGGCTTGAGGCGAGTCCGCGCCCGCGTCGAGCACGCCTCCGCCCGGATGAAGCCCGGAAGATCCTTCGCGAGTGCCGCCTCAAGGGGGAGGGCTTCCCGCGATGTCGTGGATCGATCGCGGACAGCCCTCAGGCCGACTTCCTGTGCGGCGCGGCCCGGCCCAGCCCAACCCCGAGGAAATATGACGGTTGGTCTACCTATTCCACTCGCTCGGGCGGGCACAGGAGCTGCGCACGGGAAGTCGGATGGGCCGACTTCCTGCGCAGTAAGGACCGGGCCTGCTGGGGTTGCGCCGCCCGGTCGGTGGCGCGGCGGAGCACCCCAGGCCGCTTCCTCTCTCGTCCAGGGGGAGCGCAGAGCCGGCCGGGATCGTCGTGCGGCTGCTGAGGGCGAAACCGGGAGGAGCGTGCGAGGGTTCTCGGCGAGAATGCGGCGGGCGGGGACGGGAACAGGGCGGGATCCGGCGCCGCCCGCGAGGGTCGGGAGGGCTCATGCGCTTCAGCTCGGAGACGACCGACGGCGGCGTCACGGAACGACGGTTCACGCTCGACGGCGTCCCGGGGGTGCTGTGGTCCCCCGCCGGTGCGGTCGGCGGCCGCCCGCTGGTGCTGCAGGGGCACGGTGGCGGTCAGCACAAGCTGGCACCGGGGCTGGTGGAGCGGGCGCGCCGGTGGGTGGCGCGGTGCGGCTTCGCGGTCGCGGGCCTCGACGCGCCCGGGCACGGTGAACGACCGCGGACCGCCGAGGACGAGTGGTTCCCGGCCGCCGTCGGCGAGTTGCTGGCGAACGGTGAGCCGATCGGCGAACGGGTCGCCCGGCACACCGCCGCGCTCGCGGAACGGGCCGTCCCCGAGTGGCGGGCGGTGCTGGACGCCCTGCAGCGGCTGGACGAGGTCGGTGCGGACGGTCCCGTCGGGTACTGGGGTCTGTCGCTGGCCAGTGTGGTCGGCGTTCCGCTCGCCGCCGCCGAACCCCGGATCACGGCGGCCGTGTTCGGGCTGGCCGGGCACGGTTCGCTGGACCGGCCGGCGGCCCGGGTCGACGCCGCGGTGGAGTTCGTCGTGCAATGGGACGACGAGTTGGTGCCGCGCGAGGCGGCGCTCGCGCTGTTCGACGCCTTCGGCACCCGGGCGAAGGTGCTGCACGCCAATCCCGGTGGCCACCTGGAGGTGCCCGCCGCGCAGGTGGCCTCCTCGGCACGGGCGCTCCACCGGCACCTGACCGGGACCGACGCCTGACCGGGACCGGTGCCTGACCGGGGCCGACGCCGAACCCCGGCCGGCGGCGCCGTCGGGGGCGGCGAAATCCCGTTGCCGGGAGGGGCCGGGCCGCCGGACACTCGGGCCATGCTCGGATTCGTCAGCACCGACGACCAGTCCCTCGTCTCCTGCCTGGCCGACCCGCAACGCGCCGTGCCGGCCTACCAGGAGCTGTTGCGGCGCGGGGAGGGCGTGATCGGCGCCGTCCGCGCCGGGCTGTCCCATCCGGACGCGGCCGTCCGGGAGGGCTGCTGCCGCCTGTTGGACCACCTGGTGGACGTCGAGTCCATGCCCGCGCTCATCACCATGGCCGACGATCCCGACGCCCGGGTGCGGGTGGCCGCGTTCCACGCGCTGGCCTGTGACCGGTGCAAGGGGGACACCTGCGCGCCGGGGCCGGACCGGGTCCTGGAACCCGCGCTGCGGCATCTGGCCACCGACTCCTCCCCGCTGGTCCGGTCGATGGCCGCCGAGCTGGTCGGCAAGTTCGTCCACGTCGACGCGCGCGCCGTCGCCGCGCTGGAAGCGTCCCGCGCCGGGGATCCGAGCCCGGCCGTCCGGAAGAAGGCGAGCTGGTACGCACCCGGCGGCAGCATCTACCGGCGCACCGCCCCACCCACGCCCGGCCGCCGCCCGGGCCGCCGCCCGGAGCGGTGAAACTCGTTCGGAGTCAGGCGAGTCGGGAGCGACCGGCCCCGTGGACGGGAGGCCCGGACACCGCCTCGCCGACCGATCCGACCGACCCGGCGGAGCAGGCCATGGACGAACCGGCAAGGGCGCGCTTCCCGGGCCGCGCCGGTCACGTCGCCCGTCGCCGGAACGTCGGCCCACTCGGCCGGACCGCATCCGAGGATCCTCGACGGGGCCGGACCGCGGGAACAGGCGCGGTGGTCAGCCCGCGGGCCTCGCGGCGGCTGCGGCGGCTGCGGCTCGGGCGGCGCGCTCGGCGAGGACGGACTCGCGGCGGTCGGCGGACTGCCGCAGGACGCGCTTGCGGTCGCGGCCGGACAGCCGGTCGATGTAGAGGCCGCCGTTGAGGTGGTCGGTCTCGTGCTGGAGGCAGCGGGCGAAGTAGCCGGTGCCCTCGATGGTGACGGGCTCGCCGTCGCGGTCGAAGCCGTGCACCACCACCCGGGCGGGGCGGGCGAGTTCGGTGTTGGCGCCGGGTACGGAGAGACAGCCCTCGGCGTCCTCGATGAGTCGGCGGCCCGGCTCCTGCGGTTCGACGACCGGATTGAGGACGTGGCCGACGTGCCGGGTTCCCCGGTCGTCGAGGCAGTCGTAGACGAAGAGGCCGAGGTCCACGTCGACCTGGTTGGCGGCGAGTCCGCACCCGTCGGCGGCGTACATGGTGGCGAACATGTCGTCGATGAGCCGGGCCAGCCGCTCGCTGCCGTAGTCCGTCGCGTCGGCCGGGCGGCAGGTACGACGGAGGATCTCCTCCCCGACCTCGGTGATCCGCAGGACGGTCGGGCGTTCACGCAGTTCGGACATCGGCGCTCCCTCGTCGATCCGGCTCCGGCCACGGATGGCCGACGGCTTGTCAGCTGCTTTGCAAAGTAGCAGACTTTGCAAAGTGACCGACGACCCCACCGCCCCCGCCACCGGCACGCTGCCCGAGCACGCCGTGCGCACGGCCCTGCTCCGGGTGCTCGCCGAGACCGGCACGCTCACCTCGACCGAGGCCGCCGCCCGGCTCGGGTTCAGCTCGGGGCTGTGCTCGTTCCACCTGCGCCAGCTGGCCCGCCACGGGCTCGTCGAGGAGGCCCCGCCCGTCGACGGACGTGCCCGGCCCTGGCGCCTGCCGCGGGAGCCGGACCCTGCCGAGGCCCCCGCCGGGCACCCGGCCCGGGGGGCGGGACAGGAGGCGGACGGGTTCGGCGAGCTCGCGCGCGGCCTGGAGGACGAGAGCTACCGGCGCTGGCTCGCCCACCGGGACGGGGCTCCCGTCGACTGGCTCCGGGACGAGGCGTTCAGTGCCGTCGTCCACCTCACCCCCGCCGAGCTGTCCGCCGTCGGCGCGGAGATCCGCCGGGTGCTCGCCCGCTACCGCGACCGCGACGACGACCCGGCCGCCCGGCCCGCCGACGCCCGCCCGGTCGCCGCCGTGGCCCGCCTCTTCCCGCTCCTGCCGGGCGAGGACGGGCCGGAGCACTGACCCGAGCACTGACCCGAGCACTGGCCTGAGCACTGCCCCGAGGACTGCCCCGAACACCGACCCGAGCACTGGCCGTGCCCGGCCGCACCCTCCCGCCGGCCGAGGGGGATCCGGCGGGTTCCGCCGGACGCGCCTCAGCCGGCCGCGCCCTCCCGGCGCGACCGGGACCACCCGGCGCGGAGCAGCGGCCCGGCCAGCAGTCCGGTGCCCGCGCCGATGGCGATGCCCTGCACGCCGTCCCAGACGTCCTGTACGTCGCACTGGCGCCCGATCGCGGGCACCGCGTACTGGACCGCCGACACCACGAACGGCAGCGCCGCCGCTCCGATCAACGCCTGCACGGCCCGCCGCCGGGTGCCGGCCAGGGCGGCCGCGAGCCCGACCGGGGCGAAGGCCGCCAGCTTGAGGTCCAGGTGCCGGACGGTCAGCAGCTCGTGCGCCGAGCGCGGCCGCCCGCCGGCCACGGCGCAGTGCCGGACGGCGTCCGCGGACAGTCGGAACGCGTCCGGCAGCAGTGTCGCCGTGACCACCCCGCCGAGCCCGAGCAGCAGCAGGAAGCCCACCGCCCAGTGCGCGCGCAGCAGCCGCCCCGCCGGCCGGTTCAGCAGCGCCGCCGGGACCAGGGCGAGCAGCAGTCCGGGCCAGAACATCGGGATTCGGTCGATAACTCCACTGATCACGCCCCAACGGACGCTTCGAACACCCGCCCGGTTCTGCCGCAAGCCCGGCGAACGGAGCGGTCGGAAGAGGGGCGTGCGAACGGTCTGACCTGCGGACGGACGGGCGGGCACACGGTCCGGGCGGCCCGACCCGCCGGGGCCCTCGGGCGGGCGGACGGCCTCCGGGCCCACCCGACGGTCGGGCGTGCACGATCCGGACGCACGCCCGGCGGGCGGGCGACCCGACCGGCCCTCGGGACCGACCAGCGCAGTCAGCACAAGACCGGCACCCGCCCGGCACCCGCCCACCGCCCGATCAGTGCGGGATGCCCGCGATCAGCTCCTGCGCGCCCTGCCGCTTGAGCGCCAGCGCGGTCGAGGTGCCGAGGTCCTCGGGGCTGAGCGCACCCGCCCACTCGTGGGCGTCCAGCACCTGCTTGCCGTCCGGGCTGAACACCCGGCCGCGCATCGAGAGCCGGCCGTCCGCCTCGGCCCTGGCGTAGCCGGCGATCGGGCTGTTGCAGTGCCCCTGCAGCACGTGCAGGAACATCCGCTCGGCCGCGGCCTCGCGCCAGGTGTCGCGGTGGCCGATCGCGGCGATGGCCTCGATCGTCGCCTCGTCGTCCTCACGGCACTGCAGGACGAGGATGCCGGCCCCGATCGGCGGGCACATCGCGTCGACGTCCAGGACCTCGGTGATCCGCGCCTCCTCGCCGATGCGCTCGAGGCCGGAGACGGCGAGCAGCAGGGCGTCGGCCTCGCCGGCCGCCAGTTTGGCCAGCCGGCTGTTGGCGTTGCCGCGGATCGGCACGCACACCAGGTGCGGGTGGGAGGCGGCGAGTTGGGCGACCCGACGGACGGAGGAGGTGCCGATCCGGGTGCCGGGCGGCAGTTCGGCCAGGGTCAGTCCGCCGGGGTGGACGAGGGCGTCGCGGATGTCGTCGCGGCGCAGGTACGCGGCGAAGACGGTGCCGGCGGGCAGCGGGCGGTCGGCGGGGACGTCCTTGAGGCAGTGCACGGCGACGTCGGCCTCCCCGGCGAGCAGTGCGGCGTCGACCTCCTTGGTGAACGCGCCCTTGCCGCCCAGCCGGGCGAGGTCTCCGGTCCAGCGGTCGCCCGAGGTGGTGACGGGCACCACCTCGGTGCGCAGCCCCGGGTGCAGGGCGGCGAGTTCGGCGCGGACGCGCTCCACCTGGGCGAGCGCCATGGGAGAGGAGCGGGAGACGATGCGAATCAGCTCAGGGGTGGCCATGGCGTGATGATAGGCGCTCGAACACCCGCCCCTGACCGCACGTCAGGCGCCGGGCCACCGGGTCGCACCGAACGGCCGACGCCCCGCCACGCCCCGCCACGCTCCGCCACCGACCGCCACCCACCGGCCACCGGTGCCCCGCGCACGCCGGAAATACCGCGCGAGAAGACGGCGAGAACGCCGCGAGAATGCCGTCGCATCACATGACCATCATCCGGCTCACTCATTTGAGCGAACTCCCTTGGCAGGCAAGATTTTTGCCGATCCATGGGGGAACATCGGCTTGTCCGGGCCCGAACAACAGGGCCCGGCGAGGAATCCGCCCCCGGGTGGTACGCCCACGGCGCTCCACCCGGCCCATCAGACCGGGTCGCACCGGGGCGGCTCACAGCAGGCCGTTCACGGCAGGCAGGACACAGAAAGCAGTACCAGGACAATTGGACAGGCCCGTGACCACCACCGCCCCCGTGTGGGACTGCCCCTTCGACCACACCGACGGCCTGGAGTTCGACCCCCTCCTCAGGCGGCTGCTCACCGAGGCCCCGGTCGCCAGGATCCGACTGCCGCACGGCGAGGGGGAGGCCTGGCTGGCCACCCGCTACGAGGACGTCAAGGTGGTGACCACCGACCGCCGGTTCAGCCGCGCCGCCGGCATCGGACGCGACCTGCCGCGGATGACGCCCGCCCCGATCGCCCAGGTCGAGTCGATCAACCTGATGGACCCGCCGGCCCACAACCGCCTGCGCAGGCTGGTCGCCCAGGGCTTCACCAACCGCCAGGTGGAGCGGATGCGCCCGGCCACCCAGCGGATCGTGGACGGCTGCCTCGACGAGATGGCCGAGCACGGCTCCCCCGCCGACCTGGCCCACTTCCTGTCCGCCCGGCTCCCGCTCACCACCATCTGCGAGATGCTGGACATCCCGGAGCCGGACCGCGCCGAACTGCGCGGGCACGCCGTGGCGATGATGGCGACGGGCCCGGGCGGCCGGGACGGCCAGGAGGCCGCCAAGGCGGCGCTGCGCGGCTACTTCACCGAGCTCACGGCGGCCCGGCGGGCGCACCCCGGCGAGGACCTGATCAGCGCCCTGGCCACCGCCCGGGACGGCGAGGAGCTGCTGGACGACCAGGAGCTGGCCGTCATGGCGATGGTCCTGCTGGTCACCGGTCACGACACCAGCACCTACCAGCTCAGCAACATCACCTACACGCTGCTCACCCACCCCGAGCAGCTGGCCAAGCTGCGCGCCCGGCCCGAACTGCTGCCGCGCGGTCTGGAGGAGCTGCTGCGGTTCATCCCGTTCCGCCAGGGCGTCGGCATCGCCCGGGTCGCCACCGAGGACGTGGAGCTCGGCGGCACGCCGATCCGGGCGGGCGAGGCCGTGCACGTCTCCTACCTCACCGCCAACCGGGACCCGGCCGTCTACGAGCGGCCCGACGAGCTGGACCTCGACCGGGGGGCGCCGACCCACATGGCCTTCGGCCACGGCCAGCACCACTGCCTCGGCGCTCACCTGGCCCGGATGGAGCTGCAGGTCGCCGTCGGCACCCTGCTACGGCGCTTCCCCCGGCTGCGGCTCGCCGTCGACCCGTCCGAACTGGACTGGCAGACCGGCTCGATCTGGCGCTACCCGCGCACCCTGCCGGTCGCCTGGTGACCGACCCCGGGGGCCGGTCACCGAGCGGTCCGGTGACCGGCCCCCGGTGACCGACCGCCCGCACACCCCAGCCCGCGCACCCCCGCCCGCGCACCCCCGCCCGTCCAGGCCCCACCCCCGCACCCCCGCCCGCACACCCCCACCCCACGCACCCGCCCGTCCAGGCCCCTCACAAGAGACCCTCACCCATGGCAACACTCTGCCGCCCGGCCATCGCCGTGCCCGAGCACGTCGTCACCCTCGACGAGACGCTCGACCTGGCCCGCTCCCTGCACGCCGGCCACCCGCAACTCGGCCTCGCCCTGCGGCTGATCGAGAACACCGGGGTGCGGACCAGGCACCTGGTCCAGCCGATCGAGCGGACCCTCACCCACCCGGGGTTCACCGCCCGCAACGCGGTCTACGAGCGGGAGGCCCGGCGACGCGTCCCCGAGGTGGTGGAGCGGGCCCTGCTCCACGCCGAGCTGGGCGCCCGGGAGGTCGACCTGATCATCTACGTGTCCTGCACCGGCTTCATGATGCCCTCGCTGACCGCCTGGCTGATCAACACCCTGGGCTTCCGCCCCGACACCCGCCAGCTGCCGGTCGCCCAGCTCGGCTGTGCGGCCGGCGGGGCCGCGGTCAGCCGCGCACACGACTTCTGCCGCGCGTACCCGGGCGCCAACGTGCTGATCGTCTCCTGCGAGTTCTGCTCGCTCTGCTACCAGCCGACCGACCTCGGCGTCGGCTCGCTGCTCTCCAACGGGCTGTTCGGGGACGCCGTCGCCGCCGTCGTGATGCGCGGGCGCGGCGGCACGGGCGTGCAGGTGGAGCGCAACGGCTCGCACCTCGTCCCGGACACCGAGGACTGGATCTCGTACGGGGTGAAGGACACCGGCTTCCACTTCCAGCTCGACAAACGGGTGCCCGGCACCATGGAGATGCTCGCCCCGGCCCTGCGCGGCCTGGCCGGCGACCACGGCTGGGACGCCTCCGGGCTCGGCTTCTACATCGTGCACGCCGGCGGCCCGCGGATCCTCGACGACCTCTGCCGGTTCCTCGGCCTGGAGCCGGCCGCGTTCCGGCACAGCCGCGCGACCCTCACCGAACGCGGCAACATCGCCAGCGCCGTGGTGTTCGACGCGCTCGCCCGGCTGTTCGCCGAGGGGGGCGTGCCGGACGGCACCCCGGGGCTGATCGCCGGTTTCGGACCGGGCATCACCGCCGAGATGGCATTGGGGAGTTGGGTCGGCGAACCGGCCGGTTCAGGGGTCCGGCGGCCGCGCGCCATCTCCACCTCCGACATCTCCCTCGTCCATCCGAGCGCCCCCCGCCGTTTCCCGGCCGGCACTACGATCACCGAATGACAGACACCACGGACCGCACCGACACCTCCGGCAGAGCCGCCGAACTGGCGGCGCTCTTCCCGGCGTTGCACGCGCCGCAGTACTGGACGTGGGGCAGGTACGACGCCCTGTTCTCCACCGAGCTGCCGCCGGACGAACTGGTCACCAACATCCACCTGGTCGGCTTCACCGGGGACCGGGTGGTGCTCTGCCGCGACGACCGGGACCACTGGTTCCTGCCCGGCGGCACCCGGGAGCAGGGCGAGAGCATCGCCTCCTGCCTGGAGCGCGAGCTGCGGGAGGAGGCCGGCGCCCGGCTGCTGGGCGAGCCGGACTGGCTGGGCGCGCACCGCTGCCGCACCGACGACCCGACGCCGTACCGGCCGTGGCAGCCGCACCCCGAGAAGGCGTGGCTGTGGGGCTGGGCGGAGGTCGCGGTGGACTCGACGCCGACCAACCCGGCGGACGGCGAGCAGGTGGTCGAGGTGCGGGCGGTGCCGGCGGCCGAGGCGCAGCGGCTGCTGCTGGCCGGGCACGAGGAGTGGTGGGGCGAGCTGGTCGGCCTGGCGGTGGAGCTGCGCCGCCGCGCAGGGCTCGACTGACACCGGTCCGGCCGCAACGGCCGACTTCCGGCCTGCCGCATCGGCCGGGACCCGGCACCCGGCCTGCCGCATCGACCGGGGCCCGGCACCCGACGTCGGCTGGCACCCGGCTCCCGGCTCCCGGCTCCCGGCTCCCGGCTCCCGGCTCCCGGCTCCCGGCTCCGACTGACACCCGGTCTCCCGCGGCCGGGGTTATTCCCGCCGGCACCGAGAACCACCGGAATGGCCGCACATCGGAGCACAATGTCCGTTTTGCGGTGATATGACTCGGCTATGAACAACTACCCGCTGCTCAATATCTTCTGGACGATGCTGGAGCTGTTCCTCTGGATCCTCTGGTTCTTCCTGCTGTTCAAGATCATCACGGACATCTTCCGCAGCCGCGACATGAGCGGCTGGGGCAAGGCCGGCTGGCTGATCCTGGTGATCCTGATCCCGTTGGTCGGCGTGCTGATCTACGTGATCGCCCGCGGGAAGTCGATGGGTGAGCGGGACGTCGAGCAGGCCAGACAGACCGAGGCCGCGTTCAAGACGTACATCCGCGACGCGGCCGCCGGCGGGCCGGAGGGCGGCACGGGCGGCAGCCACGTCGACGACCTCGCCAGGCTGGCCGACCTCCGGGAGAAGGGCGCCATCTCCGAGGAGGAGTACCAGAAGGCCAAGGACAAACTGCTGGTCTGAGCGGGCGGGCGGGTACGGCGGCGGGGCCGGTGGAGCAGTCGTCCACCGGCCCCGCCGCCGTGTTCGCGCGCCCGGGCGGCCGCTCAGCGCCGGCCGGAGCGCCGGTCCCCCGAGCCGCCCTCGCCACCGGTCAGGCCCGCCCGGCGCAACGCGTCCGCCATGGCGCTGTTGGACGGCGCCGCGGCGCCGCCGGAGCCGCCCTGACCGCGCCGCTCCTGGCCGCCGCCCCGGCGGTCTTGGCGCGGCGGGCGGGCCTGCCGCTCGCCGCCCTGGCCACTCCGGCCGCGGTCGCCGCCACGCTCCCCGCCCCGGTCACCCCGGTCACCCCGGTCCCGGCCGACCTCGTCGTCCAGCCGCAGGGTCAGCCCGATCCGCTTGCGCGGCACGTCCACCGAGACCACCCGGACCTTCACGATGTCGCCCGGCTTGACCACCTCGCGCGGGTCCTTGACGAAGGTCCGGGACAGGGCCGAGACGTGCACCAGGCCGTCCTGGTGGACGCCCACGTCGACGAAGGCGCCGAACGCGGCCACGTTGGTCACCACGCCCTCCAGCACCATGCCGACCTCCAGGTCGCCGATCTTGTCGACGCCCTCCTTGAAGGTCGCGGTGCGGAACGCCGGGCGCGGGTCACGGCCCGGCTTGTCCAGCTCGCCGAGGATGTCGGTGACGGTCGGGACGCCGAACACCTCGTCGGCGAAGTCCGCCGGGCGCAGGGCCCGCAGCCGCTCGCCGTTGCCGATCAGCTCGCGCAGCTCGCCGCCGGTCGAGGCGAGGATCCGGCGCACCACCGGGTAGGCCTCGGGGTGCACGCTGGAGGCGTCCAGCGGGTCGTCGCCGCCGGGGATGCGCAGGAAGCCCGCACACTGCTCGAAGGCCTTCGGTCCGAGCCGGGAGACGTCCTTGAGCTGCCGGCGGGTGCGGAACGGGCCGTTGGCGTCGCGGTGGGCCACGATGTTGTCGGCCAGCGTCCCGGTGATGCCGGAGACCCTGGTCAGCAGCGGTGCGGAGGCCGTGTTGACGTCCACGCCGACGGCGTTCACGCAGTCCTCGACCACGGCGTCCAGCGAGCGGGAGAGCTTCACCTCGCTGAGGTCGTGCTGGTACTGGCCGACGCCGATCGACTTCGGGTCGATCTTCACCAGCTCGGCCAGCGGGTCCTGCAACCGGCGGGCGATCGAGACCGCGCCGCGGATCGACACGTCCAGCTCCGGCAGCTCCTGCGACGCGAACGCGGAGGCCGAGTAGACCGAGGCGCCCGCCTCGCTGACCATCGCCCTGGTGAGCTTCAGCTCGGGGTGGCGCTTGAGCAGGTCCTCGGCGAGCTTGTCGGTCTCCCGGGAGGCGGTGCCGTTGCCGATCGCCACCAGGTCCACGTCGTGCTTCCTCGCCAGCGCGGCCAGGGTCGCGATCGCGGCGTCCCACTTGTTGGCCGGCTGGTGGGGGTAGATCGTGTCGTGCGCGACGACCTTGCCGGTGGCGTCCACCACGGCGACCTTCACCCCGGTGCGGAAGCCCGGGTCCAGGCCCATGGTGGCGCGGGTGCCGGCCGGGGCGGCGAGCAGCAGGTCGCGCAGGTTTGCCGCGAACACCCGCACCGCCTCGTCCTCGGCCTCGGCGCGCAGCCGGGCGCGCAGGTCGATCCCGAGGCGCACCAGCACGCGGGTACGCCAGGCCCAACGGACGGTGTCGCCGAGCCACTTGTCGGCCGGGCGGCCGCGGTCGGCGACGCCGAACCGGGCGGCGATCCGCCGCTCGTAGTCGTTCTCGCCCGGCAGGTCGCCCTCCTCGCCGTCGTACGGCGAGAGTTCGAGGTCCAGCACCTCCTCCTTCTCCCCGCGCAGCATCGCCAGGATGCGGTGCGAGGGGAGCTTGGTGTAGGGCTCGGCGAAGTCGAAGTAGTCGGCGAACTTGGCGCCGTCCTGGTCCTTGCCGTCGCGCACGGTGGCGACCAGCCTGCCGCGCGTCCACATCCGCTCGCGCAGCGAGCCGACCAGGTCGGCGTCCTCGCCGAAGCGCTCCACGAGGATCGCCCGGGCGCCCTCCAGCGCGGCCGCGCCGTCCGCGACGGACTCGTTGAGGTACCGGGCGGCGAGCGCCGCCGGGTCCTGCGTCGGGTCGGTCAGCAGGGTGTCGGCCAGCGGCTCCAGCCCGGCCTCGCGGGCGATCTGCGCCTTCGTCCGCCGCTTCGGCTTGAACGGCAGGTAGATGTCCTCCAGCCGGGCCTTGGAGTCGGCCGCCAGCACCCGGGCGCGCAGCGCGTCGTCGAGCTTGCCCTGGGCCTCGATCGACTCCAGGACGGCCGTCCGGCGCTCCTCCAACTCCCGCAGGTAGCGCAACCGCTCCTCCAGGGCGCGCAGCTGGGCGTCGTCCAGGGAGCCGGTGACCTCCTTGCGGTAACGGGCCACGAAGGGGACGGTCGCGCCGCCGTCGAGCAGGTCGACGGCCGCCTTCACCTGCCCCTCGCGGACGCCCAGCTCCTCCGCGATCTTGCGCTCGATCGCCTGCTGGGCCTGCCGGGCCACCTGTTCGACTGGCGTGGTCACGAAGCCGGTCACCTTCTCCTTCAGTGCTTTCGCCGTACGCCCTGCATTCTGGCAGGTGCCGGGGACGGCTCCCGGCCGCACCCGGCGCGGCCGGGCGTGGCGGCGGCACCGGGCGGCCCCAACAGGACTCCAGCCGGGCCCCGTTGTGCCCTCCTACGCTGGCGCGCATGGACACCTCCCGCCCGCTGAACGCCGGCCCGGCCCCGTCCGCGGGCCGCGCCGGAGCCTCCTCCGCGACCGCCTCCGCGACCGCCTCCTCGGCCGCCTCCGCCCGGCTGGCGGAGCTCGCCGCCGCCAAGTACCTGCTGTTCACCACCCACCGGAGGAACGGCACCCCCGTGAACACCCCGGTCTGGGTGGCGCGCGACGGGGACGCGCTGGTCTTCACCACCGTCACCCGCACCGGCAAGGTCAAGCGGCTGCGCAACCGCTCCGACGTCCTGGTCGGGCCGAGCGACATCCGCGGCACCCTGCTCGGCGAGCAGGTCCCGGCGACCGCCGTCCTCGACTCCGCGCACGCCCCCGCCTACCGCAGGCTGCTGCGCCGCAAGTACGGGCCGCTCTGCGCGATCGCGCTCACCGCGAACGTGCTGCGCTTCGGCAAGGGCGGGACGATCGGCGTGCGGGTCACCCTGGACTGAGCCGGTCCCGGACGGCCGGCGGGGTACGTCGCGCGGCGGGGTACGACCGGCCCCCGGGCCCGACCCGCCACCGGCATGCGAACGGTCCGCGCCCGCGGGTCGGCGGACCGGCTTCCGGAAACGCCTGAAGGGCGGCGGTCCGCGCTGTACGCTGCCGCACATGTGCGCTGCCACCCGGATGCACCCCGACGAACTGGTCATCGACGCGGCCCTGGTGCGGCGGCTGATATCCGCCCAGTTCCCGGACTGGGTGGGCCTGCCGGTCACACCGGTCGCCTCCGTCGGGACGGACAACGCGATGTTCCGGCTCGGGCCCGAACTCGCCGTCCGGCTCCCCCGGGTGGAGTGGGCGGCCGGGGACGTCCGGCGCGAGAAGCAGTGGCTGCCGAAGCTCGCACCGCACCTCCCGCGGCCGGTCCCCACCCCCGTCGCGGTCGGCAGACCCGCCGCCGGCTACCCCTGGGAGTGGTCGGTGGTCCGCTGGCTCGACGGCGTCAACCCGGCCGTCGGCGCCCTCGCCGCCCCCGACGGGCTCGCCCGCGACCTGGCCGGCTTCGTCACCGCGCTGCGGGCCGTCAACCCGGCCGGCGGCCCCGCCGCCCACCGCAGCCTCCCGCTCGCGTCCCGGGACGGCTCCACCCGCGCCGCCATCGCCCAGCTCGCCGGGGCCGTCGACACCGGGGCGGCGACCGCCCTGTGGGACAAGGCCCTGCGGCTGCCCGAGTACGCGGGACCGCCCAGCTGGATGCACGGCGACCTCACCCCCGGCAACCTGCTGGTCGACCGCACCGGCCGGCTCGCCGCGGTCGTCGACTTCGGCCTGATGGGCGTCGGCGACCCGACCGCCGACCTGATCGTCGCCTGGAACCTGCTGCCCGCCTCCGCCCGCCCCGCCTTCCGCGCCGCGCTCGGCGCCGACGACGCGATGTGGGCCCGCGGCCGCGCCTGGGCCTTCTCCATCGCCCTGGTGACGATCCCGTACTACCGCCACACCGACCCGGGCCTGACCGCCAACGCCCGTCACGTCGTCCGCGAGGTGCTCGCCGACCGCAGCGCCTGACGGCCACCGCGGCGCCTGACGCCCGGCGCGGTGCACCTGACGGCACGCCCCGCGCACTGCCGCACCGGGTGCCTGACGGTCCCTCCGCTGCAAGCGCGGCGGCCCCGGGTCGGCGGCCGTTGCTATGGTTCTCCCCGCTACTCACGCGCAGGGGGACGGAACGTGGCACGCAGAAGCAATGTGATCGACGTCAGGGTCAGCCGTCGGGTGCTGTGGGTGGGCGGTGACGCCTACCCGCTGCACAACATCGCGCGGGCCCGGCGGTTCGAGACGGTGCCGCCGAAGCGCGCCCGGGTGATCCTCCGGTTCGTCCGGCAGGTGATCGGCCTGCTGCTGGCCACCGCGCTGCTCGGCTCGCTCACCTCCAGCTCCGCGAACCCCACCGCGGGCAACCTGATCGCCGTGGTGATGGTCGCCCTGTTCCTGGTGAGCCTCTACCGGCTGGTCACCCGGCTGCGGATGCGGACCCTGTACTCGCTGATCATCGAGACGTCCAGCTCCTCGAACACGGCCGTGGTCAGCCACGACGCCTGGCAGGTCAACAACCTGATCGAGCTGATCATGGAGGCGATCGACAACCCGCAGGCCGAGTTCGCGGTCCAGGTGGAGAACGTCCACGTCGGCGACCGGATCACCCAGTACGGCGACCACAACATCGGAAAGAAGGTCGGTCTGTGAACGGCGGCATCCACTTCGGCGACTCGGTCACCCAGCACGGCGACCACAACATCGGCATCGTCAAGAACCAGGGCCCCGTCGACCCCCAGGCCGCGATGCGCGAACTCATCGCCGCCGTGGCGCAGTTGCGCGGCCAGGTCCCGGCCGAGGACCGCGAGGTCCTCGACGAGTCCCTGGAGGCCATCGGCGACGGCCGCGGCACCCCGCCGGCCACCCTGCGCCGCGCCCTGCGCAACATCTCCGGCGTCGCGGCCCTCGCCGCCGCCGGCGCCCCCGTCGTGGAGTCGATCCGCCGCATCCTGGACTCGCTCGGCTCCTGAGTCCCTCCCGGCCCCGTCCGCCGCCGCCCCGACCCGGGGTGGCGGCGGGGCCGGTGGCTAGAGTGCGGCGCATGACGAAGCGCCACCTCGTATTCGCCCGACTGCACAACTTCCGCGATCTGGGCGGGTACCGGGCCGCCGGAGGACGATCCGTCCGGTGGGGTCTGCTCTACCGCTCCGACTCACTGGGCAAGCTCACCACGGACGGCGACCTCGGACGGTTCCGGGAGCTCGGCGTACGGACGGTGATCGACCTGCGCTACCCGTGGGAGATCGCCGCCAAGGGGCGGGTGCCCGACCTGGACGGGCTCGCGTACCACAACCTCTCGATCGAGCACCGCCCGTACGACCAGGCCGCGATCGACCCTCGGCTCGACCCCTGGCGCTACCTCGCCGACCGCTTCGCCGAGGTCGCCGAGGACGGGGTGAAGGAGATCCGGCAGGCCCTGGACGTGATCACCGCGGCCGAGGAGCCGCTGGTCTTCCACTGCGCCTCCGGCAAGGACCGCACCGGCCTGGTCGCCGCCCTCGTGCTCACCCTGCTCGGGGTGTCCGAGGACGACGTCGCCGCCGACTTCGCCCTCACCGAGCTGGCCACCCCGCACCTGATCGCCGACTGGCACGCCGCCAACCCGGGACGCACCCTGGGCTGGCCCGGCTACGGGCGGGCCCCGGAGACGGTCATCCGGCTCGCCCTCGCCGACCTGGCCGCCCGCCACGGTTCGGTCGAGGCCTACGCCACCGGCACCCTCGGCGTTGACCGCGACCAGGTCGCCGCCCTCCGGGCCCGGCTGCTCACGGACTGATCCCCCGCCGGGCGCCCGCCCCCGGTTCTAGCGCAGCCGGCCCTGGCGGCCGCCGCCACCCTCGCGGCCGCCGGGTCGCGGCCTGCGCGGGCCGCGCGCCTTGCCGGCGGCCGCGGCGGCGGCCACCGGGGCGGTGGTGGTGTCCGGCCAGTGGGCGGGCCGGGTGAGGCCCGCGGGGAGTCGGGTGGAGGCGTCGCCGCGGGCGGCGTTGAGCTGGGCCTGGGTCAGGAAGAGGGCCTCGGTGAGGTCGGCGCCGCCGAGGGCCGCGTCGCGCAGGTCGGCGCCGATGAGGTCGGCGAGGCGCAGGTCGGCGCCGGTGAGGTCGGCGGCGACGAGCAGGGCGCCGCGCAGGTTGGCCCCGCGCAGGTCGGCGCCGCGCAGGCGGGCCCCGAAGAAGTCGGCGCCGCGGTGCTCGCGGCGGTTCGGGACGGCGGCCCGGACGAGTTCGCCGGCGCGCAGCAGCAGTTCGCTCACGCGCTGCCGGTGCGCGGGGACGTCGACGGCGAGGACCTCCTCGGGGGTGCCGCCGGCGAGCCGGTCGGTCTCCTCCAGGGCCTGCCGCAGGTCGGCGTGCAGGGGGCGGGCCGGGGCGTAGGTGAGGGCCTCGGTGAGGTACCGGAGCAGCTCGTGGAGCTGCCGCACGACGGGGAAGACCTCGTACATCGCCCGGGCGCCGGCGGGTTCGGCGCGCCAGCTGCGGCCGCCGAAGGTGACCTGGGAGACCCGCTGCCCGGCGCCGAAGCAGTCGTAGACGGTGCAACCCTGGAAGCCCTTGTCGCGGAGCTTCTCGTGGATGCCGCAGGTGAAGTCGGTCTGCAGGTTGCGGCAGGGCGTGCCGGCGGCCTTGTCGACGGCGAAGTCGGAGCCGGCGGCGAAGGGCAGCGCGACGCAGCAGAGCCCGAAGCAGCTGGTGCAGTCGGAGCGCAGCTCGGTCGGCCCGGCCGCCGTGGGGTCCTGCGGCGGCTCGGTCTCGCGCACGTTTCCTCGGTCCTTCCGGCGTCGGGGCACCGGGCGGTCCGGTGCGGTGAACCCGCCGGTCGGTGGTGCTCGCCGGGCTCGTGGAACCCGTCAAGCGTACTGTGCGCCGGCCGGGCGCTGGCCACGGCCACCCCACCCCGGTAAGGTGTCAATCAGTATTGCACCTATTACGTACGGGGGTAGGAGTGCAGGACCCGAGCATCAACGAACTCGTTCGGATGTGGATCGCCGGGTGGACGGTCTCCCGCGGGGCGGCCGAACCGGTGGACGAGCCCTGGGGCTGGACGATCGACGTCGGCGTGGTCGGCCACGTCGCCCGGCACGTGCTGCCCGAACCGACCGAGGCCGACGTCCGCAAGATCGCCGAGTGCACCACCGCGCCCGGCACCTGGCTGAAGCTGTTCACCGAGGACGCCGCCGTCCGACCCTGGCTGGGCCCGCAGTGGCGGCTGGACGAGCCCGGCTACCTGATGACCGCCCCGCTGACCGCCGAACGGCCCGCGGTGCCGGCGGGGTACACCGTGACCAGCTGGACCAGGGGCGGGGTGGCCCGGGTGCTGGTCCGCACCGGGGCCGGACACCTCGCCGCCCGCGGCCAGGCGGGCCTGGCCGGCGCGGTGGCCGTCCCGGACCAGATCCTCACCGCCCCCGAGCACCGGCGCCGCGGCCTGGGCGCCCTGGTGATGCGGACCCTCCAGGACACCGCGTACCGGGCGGGCGCCGACACCGGCGTCCTGGTCGGCACCGAGGCCGGCCAGTCGCTCTACCGGGCGATCGGCTGGACCACCCGCACCCCGATGGCGAGCCTGGTCCTCGACCCGGAGGCCGGCTGACGGCTCAGGGCTCAGGGCTGACGGCTCACGGCTGACGGCTCAGGGCTGACGGCTCAGGACTCACGCCTGACGCCTGACGGCTCACCCGCGCCCGGAGGCCGCCCGACCGCTCACCCGCGGTAGGGCAGCAGCTCCGCCCGCTTCGGCGGCCGGCCGTCGCCGGAGGAGCGCCCGGTGAGCCGGCGGCCGATCCACGGCCCGAGGTGGCTGCGCAGCCAGCGGGCGTCGGTGCGCAGCCGCTCGGCCGGGCCGGGCGGGGCGACCGGCGGCAGCGGGGCGCGCCAGTCGGCGGCGGCGGGGCGGCCGAGGGCCTCCAGCACCCCGTCGGCCACCCGGCGGTGCCCCTCGGGCGAGAGGTGCAGGCGGTCCTCGGCCCAGAGCCGGCGGTCGTCGAAGCAGGGTGCGGAGAAGAGGTCGACGACGGCGACGCCCTCCTCCTGCCCGAGCTCGTGCACGAAGGCCTTCATCCGCAGGATGGCGGGCAGCAGCCGGGCGCTGCCCGCCATCCTGCGGGTGGGGTCGGTGCTGGTGAAGAGCACGACGGTGGCGCCGGTGGCGCGCAGTTCGGTGGCGCAGCGGCCGAGCAGCCGCTCGACCCGGGCGATGTCGCAGCCCGGGCGCAGCACGTCGTTGAGGCCGCCGGCGAGGGTGACCAGGTCGGCGCCCATGGCGGCGGCGACGGACAGCTGCTCATCGTGGATCTGGCCGATGAGCTTGCCGCGGACGGCAAGGTTGGCGTACCGGAACTCCTCGTCCGCGGCCTCGCCGGCGAGTGCTCCGGCGACCCGGTCGGCCCAGCCCCGGTAGTGGCCGTCGGGCAGCAGGTCGTCGCACATCCCCTCGGTGAAGGAGTCCCCGACGGCGACGTACCTGCGGTAGGTGGTGGGCACGGGCGGCCTCCGCTCTGCTCCGGTTGCTCCGTGGCCCGACGATCGTACGCGCGGGCCGCTACGCCCCGACGGCCGCCCCGTCCACGGCCTTCCGGGGGGCGACCCAGTGCTCGCGGACGGCGTCGGTGGGCCGCTGCTCGCCGAGGGCCGGCAGGCCCCATTCGCCCAGGGCGTCGATCACCGGGCGCAGTTCGCGGCCCCGCTCGGTGAGCTCGTAGACGGTGGCGTTGGCGGGCCGTTCGAGCCGTCGGCGCAGGACCAGGGCGTCGCCCTCCAGCTGCTTGAGCCGGGTGGCGAGGATGTCGGTGGACACGCCCGGCAGGTCGGCGTGCAGGTCGGTGTAGCGGCGCGGACCGCCCAGGAGTTCACGGACGATCAGGAGGCTCCAGCGCTCCCCCACCGCGTCCAGGGCGCGGGCGACGGCGCAGTACTGGTCGTAGCTTCGGCGTGACATGTGGATCAGCATAGCCAAAAGGTTGGACTTTCCAAGTGACAACTTGGTAGAACAAAGCAACAGCAACGATGCGGGTGGTGACGGTCGGGAGGCCGCTGATGGAGTTTCGACAGTCCAGCAAGCTGAATGACGTGTGCTACGAGATCCGCGGCCCGGTGGTCGACCAGGCCAACGCGCTGGAGGAGGCCGGGCACAGCGTGCTGCGGCTGAACACCGGGAACCCGGCTCCGTTCGGCTTCGAGGCGCCCGAGGAGATCATCCAGGACATCATCCGCAACCTGCCCAGGGCGCACGGCTACAGCGACTCGCGCGGCATCCTGCCGGCCCGCCGCGCGGTGGTGCAGTACTA
The DNA here is from genome assembly GCF_044768035.1 of Kitasatospora sp. NPDC101176. Classification (NCBI taxonomy): domain Bacteria; kingdom Bacillati; phylum Actinomycetota; class Actinomycetes; order Kitasatosporales; family Streptomycetaceae; genus Kitasatospora; species Kitasatospora sp. NPDC101176. The sequence continues at coordinate 63,609 of NZ_JBIWPA010000038.1, read as the reverse complement.
CCAGCAGCGCGGCGTCAGCGGGGTCGGTGTCAACGACGTCTACCTCGGCAACGGCGTGTCCGAGCTGATCCAGATGGCCGTCACCGCGCTCGTCGACGACGGCGACGAGGTGCTCGTCCCGATGCCGGACTACCCGCTGTGGACGGCCGTGGTGCGCCTCGCCGGCGGCAAGGCCGTGCACTACCTGTGCGACGAGCAGGCGGACTGGTACCCGGACCTCGACGACATCGCGGCGAAGATCACCGCCCGCACCAAGGCCATCGTCGTCATCAACCCCAACAACCCGACCGGCGCGGTCTACCCGAAGGAGCTGCTGGAGGGCATCCTCGACCTCGCCCGCCGGCACCACCTGATGGTCCTCGCCGACGAGATCTACGACAAGATCCTCTACGACGACACCGAGCACCACTGCCTGGCCGCCCTCGCCGACGACGTCCTCACCCTCACCTTCAACGGCCTCTCCAAGGCCTACCGGGTGGCCGGCTTCCGCAGCGGCTGGCTGGTCGTCTCCGGGCCCAAGCAGCACGCCACCGACTACCTGGAGGGCCTGACCATGCTCTCCGGGATGCGCCTGTGCCCCAACGTGCCCGCCCAGTACGCCGTCCAGGCCGCGCTCGGCGGCCACCAGTCCATCAACGACCTGGTGCTGCCCGGCGGCCGGCTCACCGAGCAGCGCGACGTCGCCTTCAAGGCCCTCAACGAGATCCCCGGCGTCAGCTGCGTCAAGCCCAAGGGCGCGCTGTACGCCTTCGCCAGGCTCGACCCGGCGGTCCACCGGATCGTCGACGACGAGCAGTTCGTGCTGGACCTGCTGCTCCGCGAGAAGATCCACGTCGTCCAGGGCACCGGCTTCAACTGGCCCCGCCCCGACCACTTCCGCTTCGTCACGCTCCCCCGCGCCGACGACCTGGAGACGGCCATCAACCGCATCGGTCGCTTCCTGGCGACGTACCGCCAGAGCTGACCGCCCACCCCGCCCCGCCGGACAGACCCGGGACGTGCCCTAGCCCTAGGCTCGACCGCATGACCGTCCTGCGCTCCGCCGCCCTGTTCGTCCTCGCCGCCCTCGCCGAGATCGGCGGCTGCTGGCTGGTCTGGCAGAGCGTGCGCGAGCAGCGCCCGTGGTGGCTGGCCGGACTGGGGGTGGCGCTGCTCGGCGCCTACGGCTTCGTCGCGGCGCTGCAGCCGGACGCCCAGTTCGGCCGGGTGCTGGCCGCGTACGGCGGGGTGTTCGTGGCCGGTTCGCTGCTGTGGGGCGTGCTCGTGGACGGCTTCCGGCCGACCCGCCACGACGTGGTCGGCGCACTGATCTGCCTGGCCGGGGTCGCCGTCATCATGTACGGCCCGAGGCGCTGAGACGCACCGGGCCCCGGTGCCGGGGACTCGCCTCCCCGGCACCGGGGCCCGTCGGGCGCGCCGGGGCTACCAGCCCCAGCCGCCGCCCTCGCCGTCGTCGTCGCGGCCGGAGTCCCAGCCCTCGCCGACCTTGCGCAGGATCGAGTAGTTGTCGATCTGTGTGCCGTCCTCCGCCAGGGCGGTGACCTTCATGACCGACTTCTGGCCCAGGTGGGCCGGAGTGACGTCGACCTTGATGAAGGAGTAGCCGGTGTAGCGCACCCGCGACCACTGGATGGTCTCGGGGGTCTTCACCCGGCCCTTGCTCCAGTAGTACGTGGTGACCTCGTCCTGGTGGTTCTCGTGGCCCTCGTAGGTGTCCGGGGTCGCGAAGTTGTACAGGCTGCGGCCGGCCGCGCCCGCGGTCACGTAGACCACGCCGTCCTTCTCGGGCTCGATGGTGGCGCCGCTCGGTACCTGCTTCGAGACCTTGTTGCCCAGGATGGCGTCGGTGCGCTCGTAGATGTGGTTGTGGCCGTTGATGACCAGGTCCACCCGGTACTTCTCGAACAGCGGCACCCAGGCCTCGCGGACGCCGCCCTCGGAGGCGTGCGCGACGGTGGTGGAGAAGGCGCAGTGGTGGAAGAAGACCACGACGAAGTCGACGGTCTCGTCGCTGCGCAGGTCCTTGAGGGTGCGCTCCAGCCACGTGGTCTGCTTGCCCGCCGAGACGCCCAGGTTGGCCGGGATCTCGTAGGAGACGTCGTTGGCGTCGAGGGAGATGACGCCGACGTTCTTGTAGCGGAAGGTGTAGACGCCGGGGACGCTGCGCGGGTCCGGGCCGTTGTCCGGGAGGAAGAAGCGGGAGTTCTCGCCGCCGTAGCCGTTGGGCGAGTACCAGGCCTCGATGTCGTGGTTGCCGTAGGCGACCATCCACGGGATCTCGGCGGCGACGGTCTCGGTCTGGACCAGGAAGGCGTCCCAGGTCTTCGCGTTGAAGACGGACTTGTCCGGGTCGGTGCCGGAACCGGCCGGGTCGGCGTAGCAGATGTCGCCGGCGTGCAGGTGGAAGGCCGGCTTCTGGGCCTTGATGATGTGGTCGTTGCCGGCCGCGTGCGCGCTGACGCCCTGGTCGCCGAAGGCCGTGAAGGTGAACGGCTCGTAGACCTTGCCCCAGCGGTGGTCCCGGGAGGGCGCGGTGCGGAAGGTGTGCAGGGTGGAGATCTGCTGCTGCGAGGCCGGGTCGAAGCCCTCGTGGCCGACGCCGTAGTAGTACGTGGTGTCGGGGTGGAGGTCCTCCAGCGCCACGTGCAGGTAGTACTGGTCCACCGGCTGGCCGGTGGGGGTCAGCGCCGGGGTGTGCAGGGCGCGGACCTCGGCCTGCACCTTGTGGCTGAGCTCCCACGGGGTCCTGCCGAAGCGCAGGAACGGCTTCTTGACCGGCGCCGGCACCTGCCAGGAGACGCGGAACTGGGTGTCCGGCTCGGGGCCGAACTGGAGGTGGCGGCCGATCGGCGCGACCAGCGAACCGTCGATGCCGTCCGCCGTACCGGCCGGGAGCAGCGTCGGGCCGGCCGGCGCGGCGAAGGCGGTGCCGCTGCCCATCGCGCCGCCGACGGCGATGGCGCCGACGGTCACGGCGCCGGCCCGCAGCATCCGGCGGCGGGAGAAACGGGCCCGCAGGTACTCGTGCTGCTCGGCCATGCTCATGCGGTCGGCGAGCCGGGCCGGCACGCCCATGTTGGGGATATCCATGCGCCGGACTCTTCCAGTGGTGCGTTGACCGCACGCGGACGCGCGGTGAACGGGCCGCAGCGTGCCGCTCATTCGAACGCCAATGTTCGACCAAGACGGAGTAAAGACCGCGCTCGCCGCCGGACCGACCGGGGATCATGGCCCCGACCTGCGGGGCCGCCTGAGCGTCCGTCGGGCCGGGGCGGAGACGCCGCGCCGACGGCTCCTCAGCCGGACGGCTCGTCCCAGTGCGTCGTGGAGCGGTTGCCGGTGCCGTCGCAGGTGCGGCAGATCTCGTCCCGGTAGGCGTGCTTGGCACCGCCCGCGTCGACCCGGTACCGGACGTAGACGCCGGTGCCGTCGCAGAGGAAGCAGTTGCCGCCCCCGCCGCCCACCTCGGTGGTGCCGGTGCCCTGACAGGTCCGGCAGCTGAGGCCGGCGGTCCGGCCGGTGCCCGCGCAGATGCGGCAGACCGTCGTCATCGTCTTCCTCCCTGGGCGGAACCGCTCGCGACCACGGGTCATGCTAGTGGGGCCGCCCGAGGGCGGCGCCCACGGATGCCCGACGACTGGAGGATCCGCCGAACCGCCCGGCCGGAAAGGGCGGTGACGGGAGCTCAGTCCGCCCCGGACGCCGCCCCGCGCACCACTCGGACGCCGCCCCGCGCACCAGTCGGGCAGGGCCCCGCGCACCAGTCGGGCAGGGCCCCGCGGACTACTCGGGCAGGGCCCCGCGGACTACTCGGGCAGGGCCTCGCGGACCCTGCGGGAGACCGAGATCAGCTGGAGGTCCAGCAGCCCGGGCGGATCGGCCAGACCGGGGCCGCCCGCGTGCACCCAGTCGGCGATCTCGTCGATCATGTCGTCGGCCAGCACGAAGCCGAGCCAGACCGGCCGCCCGCCCGCCGCGCGGCCCGCCGAGGAGGGGCCGACCACCACCACGTTGGACTGGGTGCACACGTCCAGGCACTTGACCGCCCGGACCCGGCCCGCCGTGCCGACCGCCGCCCGCAGGCGCTCGTACTGCCCCGCGTGGTCGACGCCGGGGTGCTTGGCCTCGGTGCCGCAGCAGCAGCCGCGGCAGACCGTGACGGTCACCGGGGAGCCGGCCCCCTGCCCGCGGTCGCGGTCGCGACGGCTCATGCCCCGGCCCCGCAGCGCCCGGCCGGGGCGCACGCCCACCGGCACCTCGGTATGACTCGCCCGCTTCGCACGTTCATCGGTCGGGGTTCTCCTCCAGGTCAGGGGCGGGTCGTGCACGCGCAGCCTACCGGGCGGCGGGCTGGCCCCCGCCGGGTGCCGGGGCGCCACGGCGGTCCGTAGGATGCCCCCATGGGACACGCGACCACCGAGAACGCCGTACCGCGGATGCGCCTGGACGCGTCCAACGCGGCCAAGGTCGCGACCACGCTGCAGGCCCTGGCCACCCCCTCCCGGCTGCTGATCCTCGCCGCGCTGCGGGAGGGCCCGCGCGCCGCCACCGAACTCGCCGGCGCCGTGGGCCTGGAGCAGTCCGCGTGCTCGCACCAGCTGCGGCTGCTGCGCAACCTCGGCCTGGTCGTCGGCGAGCGCCGCGGCCGCTCGGTGGTCTACTCCCTGCACGACGACCACGTGGCCGCCCTGCTCGACCAGGCCGTCTACCACGTCGAGCACCTGCGGCTGGGCCTCTCCGACGAGGACTGACCGGCCACCGGCCGCTCCCGCGGGCACCCGCCGTAATACCGTTGCCCGGCCGTGCCCGGGGGGTCAGAGTGGTCCGTCGCGCCGCCGCACGGGCGGCGCCGGCACCGGGCTCGGATCATCGGATCAGGGGGTGGCAGTGGCGGTCGCGGCACTGGATCGGGAAGGCGACGGGAGCGGTCCGGTCTCGCTCTACGAGGGCGGCAGCATCGAGGAGCTGCGCCTGATCGTGAGCGACCGGCTCTCGCCGCACCGGCTGACGGTGCTCGGCGACCAACTGGCGCCCGGCCGGTTCCGGGCCTTCCACGAGGGCCGGGTGGCGCTCTACGACCTCGCCTACGGCGCCCCCGTACGCCTGTGGACGGGGGAGATCCCCGACTTCTACAGCGTCATCCTGCCCCAGGCCGGCCACGGGCGGGTGACCGTGAACGGCACCGGGCTGCTGTCCCCGCCGTTCGTCGCCGGGCCGGGCGACGAGGTCGGGATGGAGTGGGACGGCCTGGCCGTGAACGCGGCGCTGGCGATGTCCCGGGAGACCCTGGACGAGGCCCTCGCGGTGCGGCTGGGGGACGTTCCGCGGCACCCGCTGCGCTTCCGGCAGCACGCGCTCGACCCGGCGGACCCGGCCGTGCACTCCTGGCTGGCGCTGGCCCACGCCTTCCGGGAGTTCGTCGTCTCCCCGCTGGGCCGCCGCTCCCGGCTGGGCGTCGAGCAGTTCGAGCGGCTGCTGGCCGACACCCTGCTGGACGTCCACCCGCTCGACCGGAGCCGGACGGTGGGCCACGACGGCGCCCTGCTGCCGAGCGCCCTGCGCCGGGCGACGGCCTACTGCGCCGAGCACGCCGACGAGGCCGTCACGGCGTCCGACATCGCCGGGGCCGCCCGGGTCAGCCTGCGCACCCTGCGGGATGGCTTCCGCAGGCACCTGGACACCACGCCGCTGGCGTACCTGCGCCGCGTCCGGCTCGACCGCGCCCACCAGGACCTCACGGCCGTCGCCGCCGGGGACGCCACCGGGACGGTCACCGACGTCGCCTGCCGCTGGGGCTTCACCCACCTGGGCCGGTTCAGCGCCGAGTACCGGCGGGCGTACGGGCGGCTGCCCTCGGAGACCCTGCGGGGCCGGCGCTGACCGTCCGCCGGCAACCGGCGCTGACCGTCCGCCGGCAACCGGCGCCGCCCGTCCGCCGGACGGCCACCCGGGTCCGCCGGACGGCGGCCCGGTAGCAGGCCGGGCCCTCGCCGGCTATCCGGAAACGTGCGGGGCCACCGCCCCGGAGTGGATAGTTCCGCGCGCACCGCTCGGGGAGGCTGGACCCCTACCGGTGCCGGTCGGTGCGCTCCCACAGGGGAGGGGCGCACCGACCGGCGCACGCGTGCTCCAGCCTCCGTGCGCCCGGCCCGCCGGCCTACTCGCCCCCGCCCCGCTACGCGACCGCCCGGGCCGCCGCGCGGCCCGCGGTGCGGCCGGAGAAGAGGCAGCCGCCGAGGAAGGTGCCCTCCAGCGAGCGGTAGCCGTGCACCCCGCCGCCGCCGAACCCGGCCGCCTCACCGGCCGCGTAGACCCCCGGGAGGACCTCCCCGCCGGGGCGCAGGACGCGCGAGGAGAGGTCGGTCTCCAACCCGCCGAGGGACTTGCGGGTGAGGATGTTGAGCCGCACCGCGATCAGCGGGGCGGCGGCCGGGTCGAGGATGCGGTGCGGAGCGGCGGTGCGGATCAGCTTGTCACCCAGGTAGCGGCGGGCGCCGTGGATCGCGGTGACCTGGAGGTCCTTGGCGAAGGGGTTGGCGATCTGCCGGTCGCGGGCCTCGACGGTGCGGCGCAGCGCGTCGGGGTCGATCAGCGCCCGGCGGGTCCTGGCGTTCATGCCGCGGGCGAGGTCGGCGAGGGTGCTCGCGACGACGAAGTCGGGCCCGTGCCGCAGGTGGCCCCGGACCGGGCCGGGGGCGCCGGGCAGGGCGCGGCCGAGGACGCCGCGCACCGAACGGCCCGTCAGGTCGGGGTTCTGTTCCGAGCCGGAGAGGGTGAACTCCTTCTCGATGATGCGCTGGTTGAGCACGAACCAGGTGTGTTCGTGCCCGGTGGACATGATGTGCTCGAGGGCGCCGAGGGTGTCGAAGCCGGGGAAGAGCGGGACGGGCAGCCGCTCGCCGCGGGCGTCGAGCCAGAGCGAGGAGGGGCCGGGCAGGATGCGGATGCCGTGCCGGGCCCAGATCGGGTCCCAGTTCTCGATGCCCTCGGTGTAGTGCCACATCCGGTCGCCGTTGATCAGGTGGCCGCCGGCCTCGCCGGTGATGCCGAGCATCAGCCCGTCCACGTGCGCGGGGACGCCGGAGAGCAGCCTGGCGGGCGGGGTGCCGAGCCGGGCCGGCCACGCCTTGCGGACCAGGTCGTGGTTGCCGCCGATGCCGCCCGAGGTGACGATCACGGCCTGGGCGCGCAGTTCGAAGGTGCCGGCGGTCTCGCGCGAGCTGGCCTCGCCGCGGGCGGCCGGGCTGGGCACCAGCACCTCACCGGTGACGGTGTCGGTGACGCCCGCGGTGGCGGCGAGGCCGGTGACCCGGTGCCGGAAGCGCAGGTCGACCAGACCGCGGGCCGCCGCGGCCCGGACCCGGCGGACGAAGGGCTCCAGCAGGCCGGGGCCGGTGCCCCAGGTGATGTGGAAGCGCGGCACGGAATTGCCGGGCCCGTCGGCGAGGAATCCGCCGCGTTCGGCCCAGCCGACGACCGGGAAGAAGCGCACGCCCATGCCGTGCAGCCAGGAGCGCTTCTCACCGGCCGCGAAGTCGACGTAGGCCTCGGCCCACCGCCGGGGCCAGGCGTCCTCGGGCCGGTCGAATCCGGCGGTGCCGAGCCAGTCCTGCCGGGCGAGGTCGTGCGAGTCGCGGATCCGCATCCGGCGCTGTTCGGGCGAGTCGACCAGGAAGAGGCCGCCGAAGGACCAGTGCGCCTGGCCGCCGAGGGAGGCCTCGGGCTCCTGGTCGAGCAGGATCACCCTCCGTCCGGCGTCGGCGAGTTCGGCGGTGGCGGCGAGGCCGGCGAGTCCCGCTCCGATGACGATGACGTCGGCGTCCAGGGCCATTGCGCAGTCCTCCGTCGCGGTGGGCACGGACGGCGCTCCGGGGCGGGCGCCGTGGCGGGGCGGCGCACGGGCGGGCGGCGTCGCCGTGCGCCCGATACTGCGGCCTGCGGCGACGCCCGGTCAACCGGCGGGTAACAACCGACGGCGGCAATTCCGCTCCACGGCGTTTCGGAAATGCCTCCGATACGCGGTGGAGCGTAATTCGAAATACCACCTGACGGAATTTCGGGAATTTCTGCGCATGCCATGGACGTGCGCGAAACCTGACAGTAACTTACCTGTGAGTAGCTGTGGCCCGGCTGGCACGACCCCCACCCGTCGTTTCTCTCCCCCAGGAGGAACCGTGCTCCGCCCTGCCCGGAAACTCCGCCGCTCCACCGCGCTCGCCGCGGTAGCCGTCGGCGCCGCCCTCGCCCTCACCTCCACCAGTGCGCAGGCCGCGACCCCGGCGCCGAAACACATGGTGGCGCTCGGCGACTCCTACGCCGCCGGCGCCGGCGTGCCCGGCCAGTCGGCCGGCCTGTGCCTGCGCTCCGACCGCAACTACGGCCACCTCGTCGCCGGCGCACTCAAGGCCGCCGCGTACACCGACGTCACCTGCGCCGCCGCCAAGGTCAAGGCCATGACGCAGCCGCAGTACGACGCCTTCATCAGGGTCAACGACCCGCAGCTGGACGCGGTGACCCCCGACACCGACCTGGTCACCCTCGGGATCGGCGGCAACGACCTCGCGGCCAGCGACCTCGGCCTCGGCGAGCTGGTCGCCACCTGCATCGCCGGCGCCGTCGTCAACCCGCTCGGCACGCCCTGCAAGGACGTCTACCACCACGGCTACTGGGACTGGAGCACGTGGTCCTGGCAGTACGGCAACGACGACCTCGCCGAGCGGATCACCACCACCATCGCGCCGCAGATCGCCGACACGCTCAAGCGCATCCACGCCAAGGCGCCGGGCGCCCGGATCCTGCTGGTCGGCTACCCGTCGGTGCTGCCCGCCGACGGCTCGAAGTGCATCCTGCGCCAGCCCGTCACCCCGGGCGACGTCGAGTACATGCACGGCGTGCTCACCAAGCTGAACGCGGCCCTCAGGTCCACCGCGGCGGCGAACGGCGCCACCTACGTCGACACCGCGACGCCGACCCTCGGCCACGACGTCTGCTCGGACGACCGCTGGATCGAGGGCGCGCTGCCCGGCTCGCCCGCCGTGCCGTTCCACCCGAACGCCACCGGCGAGAAGGTGATGGCGGACGCGGTGCTCGCCGCGGTGCGGTAGGACGCCCGGAGGGCACCGGCCGCACCGGCCGCAGGGCCCGCCGCACCGGCCGCGGCGACCTGCCGGCGCACGGAGGCGACCCCCCGGCGCGCCGGCCGGCCAAGGCGCCGGGGCCGCGCGCTCTGCGCCTGGCCACCGGCGCCCCGCGTCCCGCGGCCCACGCCCTGCGGGGGCCCGTCCGGAAAGCCCCGAGGGGGCGGTGACCAGACCCCGGTCACCGCCCCCTCGGTCCGCGCGCCGCGGGCTACTCGGACTCGGCGGCCGCCGCGGCCAGCCCGGCCGACCACTTCTCCTCCACCTTGCCGAACTTCCAGAACGCGATCGCGCCGGCCCAGGTCACCACGAAGAGACCGACGATCGCGTAGCCGACGAAGTTGAGGTCCAGCTCGCCCACCCAGGCGATCGGCCCGCTGGTGATGTCCAGCTTCTCGCCGAGCAGGCCGACCAGCTCGACCAGGCCGATCACCAGCGCGACCAGCACCGACAGGCCGGTGACGGTCAGGTTGTAGTAGATCTTGCGGACCGGCTTGGAGAACGCCCACTCGTAGGCGAAGTTCATGAACGAGCCGTCGATGGTGTCCAGCAGGCTCATCCCCGCCGCGAACAGGATCGGCAGCGTGAGCAGCGCGTACCAGGGCAGCGAGAACGCCGCCGCGCCGCCCGCCAGCACCAGCAGCGACACCTCGGTGGCGGTGTCGAAGCCGAGGCCGAACAGCAGGCCCACCGGGTACATGTGCCAGGGCTTGGTGACGGCCCTGGTCACCCGGCCGAGGATGCGGTTCATCAGCCCGCGCTTCTCCAGCTGGCGCTCCAGCTCGGCCTCGTCGTACTCGCCGACGCGCATCCGGCGGAACACCTTGAGGATGCCGTTGAAGGCGCCCAGGTTGATCAGGCCGAGCAGCAGCAGGAACGACCCGGAGACGGCGGTGCCGATCAGGCCGGTGGTCGCGTGCAGGGTCGAGTCGTCCGACTCCACCTGGCCGGCGAGCGACCTGACGCCGAAGGCGAGCAGCGCACAGAGGCCGAAGACGATCGAGGAGTGGCCCAGCGAGAACCAGAAGCCGACCGACAGCGGACGCTTGCCCTGGCCCATCAGCTTGCGGGTGGTGTTGTCGATCGCCGCGATGTGGTCCGCGTCGAAGGCGTGCCGCATGCCCAGGGTGTAGGCGGTCATCCCCATGCCGGCGCCGAAGACCTGCCCGCCGACGTCGTAGTGCTCGGGCGCCACCAGGGCGAGCAGGGTGAACCAGCCGACCACGTGCAGCGCGAGGATGAAGCCGCCCATTCCGGCCAGGCGCATCCACTCGTCCCGGGTGAGCCGGTCACGCCATCTGGGGGCGGTCATCGTGGTGTTTCCTCTCGGCGGGCGGTCGAAGCTGGGCCATCTTTCCGCCTCGGCCTCCGCAGTTGCAAGTCATACGCAGGTACGGAATGTTCTCCCCCCTCCTCCGGAGATCGTCACGAGCCGTACAGGGCGCCGTAACCTCCCGGGGCTTCCGACCGCCGCCCGACCGGCGGATACTCCCGTTCTACGCGCGAAAACTCGAGCGCCGAAACCTCGACTCCCCACGGAGGAACGGCACATGACGATCCGCATGCGAGCCGCCACGGCCCTCGCCGGCACCGCCCTGCTCGCGGCCGGCCTGATCACCCCCACCGCCGTCGCCGCACCCGCCCCCACGCCCGCGCCCGCCTCGGCCGCCCCGGTCGCCGCCACCCCGCACCGGGTGCTGTTCGACAACAGCAAGGCCGAGACCGCCGGGAACGCCGACTGGATCATCAGCACCAGCCAGCCCGACCCGCTCGCCCAGAACGCCAACCCCACCACCGAGAAGAGCTGGACCGGCGCCCTCTCCGCCTGGGGCGTCGCCCTCCAGAGGACCGGCCAGTACAGCCTCAAGACCCTCCCCGCCGGCTCCACCATCAGCTACGGCACCGGCGCCGCCCTCGACCTCGCCAACTTCGACACCTTCGTCCTCCCGGAACCCAACATCCGGCTGACCGCGGGCGAGAAGAGCGCGCTGATCCGCTTCGTCCGCAACGGCGGCGGACTCTTCCTGATCTCCGACCACACCAGGAGCGACCGCAACAACGACGGCTGGGACTCCCCCGCGATCATCAACGACCTGATGACCGCCAACGGGGTCGACGACAACGACCCCTTCGGCTTCTCCGTGGACCTGCTCAACATCACCACCGACAACCCGCGCGCCGCCGACGCCCCCACCGACCCCGTGCTGCACGGCCCGTTCGGCACCGTCACCGGCTCCATCCTGCGCAACGGCACCACCTTCACCCTGAAGCCCGCCGACAACCCCTCCGTCAAGGGGCTCGTCTACCGCACCGGCTCCAGCGGCACCACCGGCGCCTTCTTCGTCACCAGCACCTACGGCAGCGGCCGGGTCGCCGTCTGGGGCGACAGCTCGCCCGTCGACGACGGCACCGGGCAGAGCGGCAACACCCTCTACAACGGCTGGAACGACCCGGCCGGCACCGACGCCGCGCTCGCCCTCAACGCCACCGCCTGGCTCAGCAAGGCGTGAGCGCGACCGCGGGCCCCGCCCGGGCCGGCCGGCGGGCGATGCCCGGCCCGGCCCACAGGGACCCCGCCCGCCGGGAACCCGCCCGCCGGGAACCCGCTCGTCAGGAAATCGGACGCTTCCTCCCCTAGGGTCGGAATGCCGACGCCCGCGGCGCGCCCCCACCGACCGGGAGCGCGCCGCGGGCCCGCCGGCAGTCACCGGCCCGGGACCCGATGGGAGCGGCCATGCCGTCGTACCCCTACCGCACCACCCGCGAGGACCTGCGCATCCCGCTGCCCGACGGCACCCGCCTCAGCGCCCGGGTCTGGCGCCCGGTCGGCGACGAGCCCGTCCCCGTCCTCCTGGAGTACTCCTCCGGCCGGCTCACCGACCGCACCGCCGCCGAGGACGCCCGCCGCCACCCCTGGTACGCCGGCCACGGCTACGCCGCCGTCCGGGTGGACACCCGCGGGCACGGCAACTCCGGCGGCCTGCCCGCCGAACCCGGTGGCGGCGCCGAGCTCGACGACGGCGCGGCCGTGATCGACTGGCTCGCCCGCCGGCCCTGGTCCACCGGCCGGGTCGGCCTGCTCGGTGTCGGCGCCGCCGGCACCACCGCACTGCTGCTCGCCGCGCGGGCCCCCGGCACCGTCGGCGCCCTGGTCACCGCCTGCCCCGAGGGCGGCCACCGCCTCGGCGGCGCCCTCCTCGCCACCGACCTCCACACCCGGCTCACCGCCCTCGTCGCCGGTGCCGCCCTGCCGCCCGACCCCCGGCACGTCGGCGACTCCTGGCGCAGCGAGTGGCTCGCCCGCCTGGAGTCCCTCGACCCGCCCGTGGACACCTGGCTCGCCGCCGGGGAGAGCAGCGTCCCGGTGCCCGTGCCCGCCTTCGCCGTCGCCGGGTGGGGCGACCCGTCCTGCTCCTTCGTGCTGCGCCTGCTCGCCACCTCCCCCGACGCCCGCGCCCTGCTCGGCCCCTGGCCGCACGGACTGCCCGAGGACGCGCTCCCCGAGACGCTGCGCTGGTGGGACCACTGGCTGCGCGACGTCGACACCGGAGCCCCCGAGGAGCCCGCTCTGCGCAGCTGGATCAGCACCCGCTGGGCCGGCGAGGAGGTCTGGCCCTCCCCCGACGTCCGGGAGATCCACTACGGCCTCGACGGCGCGCTGCGCACCGCCGGCACCTCCGCCGAGGACCGCCACGTCCCGGTCCGCTCGCCCCAGCACACCGGCCTCAACGCCGGGGCCTACGTCCCGCAGGGCCGCCCCGCGGACCAGCCGCCCGACCAGCGCGAGGAGGACGGCCGCTCGGTCTGCTTCGACTCCCAGCCGCTGCCCGAGCCCGTCGAGGTCCTCGGCGCGCCCACCGTGCGGCTGCGGCTGCGCGGCGGCGGGCCGCCCGCCCAGGTCGTCGCCCGGCTCTGCGCCGTCGGCCCGGACGGCACCTCCGCGCTGATCACCCGCGGCGTGCTGCTCACCGACGGCCGGGACGCCACCGTGGAACTGGCCGCCTGCGCCGCCACCGTCCCCGCCGGGCACCGCCTGCGGCTGGCCCTCTCCTCCGGCTACTGGCCCTGGGTGTGGCCGGAGCCGGACACCACGGGCTACGCCGTCGACCCGTCCGGCTCCGCGCTGAGCCTGCCGGTGCGCCATCTCGCCGCCGACATCGGCGCCGCGCCCGTCTCCTTGGGGACCCCCGAACTGCCCGAGCCGCTCGACGTCCACCTGACCGAGCCGCTGACGGCCCGGCCCGAACGCCTCACCGTCCACGACATCGGCCGCCACGAGTGGCGCACCGAGCTCTCCCCCGCCGGGGACGGCACCCGCACCCACCCCGACGGCCTGGTCCGCGACGAGCACACCGTCACCGCGTACCGGATCCTCACCAGCACCCCGCTCAGCGCCCAGGCCCGCACCGACCACACCGTCCGCCTGGAGCGGCCCGAGGCCGGCTGGGACGTCACGGTTCAGACCCGCACCCAACTGCGCTGCGACGCCGGGCACTTCCTCAGCGTCGTGCAGCTGCGGGCGCTGGAGGCGGGCTCGGTGGTGTTCACCCGGGAGTGGCAGCACCGGGTGCCCCGGGAGAGCACCCCCAGCACCTCAAAGTAATCCTTATGGCATTGCCGCAGAGCCGACCAATGCTTTATAACTTGCCCATGAAGACCCTCGGCCTGATCGGCGGCATGAGCTGGGAATCCACCGCCGAGTACTACCGCCACCTCAACGAACTCACCCGGGAACGTCTCGGCGGGCTGCACTCCGCACCGCTCGTGCTCTACTCCGTCGACTTCGCCACCGTCGAACGGCTGCAGGCCGAAGGACGCTGGGAGGAGGCCGGCGCCCTCCTGGCCGAGGCCGCCCGCGCGCTGCAGGCCGCGGGCGCCGAACTGCTGCTGATCTGCACCAACACCATGCACAAGGTCGCCGACCAGGTCGCCGCGGCCGTCCGGGTGCCGCTCCTGCACCTCGCCGACGCCACCGCACGGGCCGCCCGCACGGCCGGCCTGCGCCGGGTCGGACTGCTCGGCACCGCCTTCACCATGGAACAGGACTTCTACCGCGGCCGGCTGGCCGCCGGCGGCCTCGACGTCCTCGTCCCGGACCCGGAGGGCCGCGCCCTGGTGCACCGGGTGATCTACCAGGAGCTGTGCCTCGGCGTCGTCCGCGAGGAGTCGCGGGCCGCCTACCGCCGGGTGATCGAGGACCTGGTCGCCGCCGGGGCCGAGGGCATCGTCCTGGGCTGCACCGAGATCGAACTGCTCGTCCGCCCCGAGGACAGCCCCGTCCCGCTCTTCCCCACCGCCCGGCTGCACGCCGAAGCCGCCGTCGAGGCCGCCCTGGCCGGCGGGGGCACGGACTGACGGAGCCGCCCCGTCAGGCCGTGGCCCGGTCGCGCCCCGCCGCCAGGGCGGGCGGAACGGCACCGGTCGGCGGGGAGGCCGCCACCGCGCGCTCAGCCGCTTCGGCGCCCCGCGCTAGGCTCCCGCCGTGACACAGAGCGAACTGCTGGTCGACATCCGCGAGTACACCGTCGAGTCGCTGACGGACCTCCGCGCGGCACTCGTCGCCGTCAACCACGAGGCCCTGCACCACTGGCAGGGCCGCAGCCTGGACGCCCTCTGGGACATCATCGAGAACCGGGGCTTCTCCGACCTGCTCGACTCCCACGACGTCCTGGTCGTCCGGGCCCGCCGCAGCGCCTTCCTCTCCCCGGAGCACCCGCTCGGCCGGACCCTGCTGGAGCTGTTCCACGACGCCACCCACGCCCGGCTGGAACTCTGCTGACCCGGCTCGCGCGACGGACGAAGGGGGGCGGACCGTGACCCGGGAACTGCCCGAGCGGCACGTGGTCCTCAACGAGCTGGCGCAGGGCCTGCGGCCGCTGGCCCAGGGGATCGACTGGTTCGACGGGCTGCCCGGCGAGGAGCAGCGGCTCGCGCTGCGGGACCTCGCCGCGTTCGCCGTACAGGCCCGCGCCACCACCGAGGACGGCGTGGCCGCCGTCCGCCCGGCCGGGCTCAAACCGACCCACACCCCCTCGGTGCTGCTCTCCGGCGGGCGCATCGAGCACCGGCTGGGGGCGGTCGCCCGCCTGGAGCCGCCGCACGAGCGGCGCAAGGCCTTCCGCCTGCTGGTCCACGTGCTGGCGCTCGCCAACGCCCGGCGCCGGGAGCGCTTCTGCCGCGACGGCTGCTCCCACGCCTGGCACCGGCTGGGGCCCGCCCGGCCGCCGGGCGCCACGTCCGGCACCACGGACTGGTCGCGGCTCACCCACGCGTACGGCACCGCCGAGGACGTCCCGGTCCGGCTCGCGCGCCTCGCCGCCGACCCCACCCCGCAGGGCTGGGACGCCCTCTGGTCCGCCCTGTGCCCCGACGACACCGTCCACCCGGCGGGCTTCGCGGCGCTGCCGGGACTGCTCGACATCGCGGGCGGGCTCGACCAGCAGCGCACCCTGCCCGCCCTGGCCCTGGCCGGTGCCATCGTGGCGGGTGCCGACCAGCCCCACGGGGCCGGCGACGTCCGCGCCCGGTACGCCACCGAGATCGCCGCCCTGCGCGCGCTGGCCGAGGAGCACCGGCGGACGGCCCCCTGCGTGCGGGACTACGCCGCCTCCCTGGACGCGCAGTTGAGCCTCGAGGGCGGTCCGGCCTGGGCCGGGGAGCTCACCCTGGGGATCATCGTGCAGCAGTACGAGCTGACCTGCCCGGCGTGCGCGGCGGAGGTCCTGGTCGTCGTCGGCGACCGCGGCCGGTACTCCCGCCCCGGCGGCCGGGCCCTCGCCACCGCCGGTGCCGACGCCGGCTCGGCCGGCCACGCCGCGACCCACCCGCTGCGACCGGCCGACCCGGCGGCCCTCCGCGGCACCGCCCGCCGCCTGTACGACCTGGCGGTCGCCGACCACCGGCCGGCCGTCGCGGCCGTGCTGGCCTGCGCGTTCGGCACCGCGACCTGCCCGGGCTGCGGGGCGGACTTCCCGGTGGCCGAGCGGATCGCCGCGGCCGCCGGGGAACCGGGGACCGCACCGGCCTGACTCCCTGACCGCCCGGGGCCGCGCGCCGCGCCTTCGCCCGGGTCAGACCCCGTCCGAGCCCCGCTCGAGCCCGAGGTCCGTCCGGGCTCCGGTGATCCACCCGAGCACGCCGTACGCGTCGGCGTCCTCCGCGAGCGCGGTGGCCTCGCGCAGCAACTCGGCCGCTTCCGCACGCCGTTGCTCCTGCCCGGCGATGTAGGCGAGGCCGACCAGGTTGGCCGCGACGCCGGGGGCGAAGTCGGCGTCGCGCCGCAGGCGGGTCGACTCCTCCAGGTGGGCGCGGGCCTCCGGGAGGCGGCCGGCCATGTGGTCGAGGATGCCGAGATGACGCAGCGCGTAGGAGGCGGTGAGGGTGTCGCCGGCCCCGCGGGCGAGGTCCAGGGAGCGCCGGAGCAGAGGCTGGGCGGTGTCGTGGTCCCCGCGCACCACCTGGTGGTAGGCGGCGATCCAGAACAGCGCCTCGCCGCGGCCCCGGTCGTCGCCGAGCCCGGCGTAGAGCCGCTCCGCCCGTTCGAAGAGCGCCAGTTCCTCCTCCGGCTCCTCCTGCCGGGCCACGAAGCGGGCGTGGACCACCCGGCCGCGGGCCAGGGCGAGATCCGCCTCGACCGCGTCAAGGCACCGGTCGGCCCGGGTCAGTGCGCCGGTGTCGCCCCCGAAAACCGCTTGCTCGTAGAGCCGTTCGGCTTGCTGCACACGATCGTCGATTCCGGTCATGGGGCGATCGTATCGATCACCCCTCCCCCGGGCCCGCCGTCT
This sequence comes from Kitasatospora sp. NPDC101176, assembly GCF_044768035.1. Lineage (NCBI taxonomy): Bacteria > Bacillati > Actinomycetota > Actinomycetes > Kitasatosporales > Streptomycetaceae > Kitasatospora > Kitasatospora sp. NPDC101176. The sequence goes on along the minus strand of NZ_JBIWPA010000038.1, from coordinate 46,688 downwards.
CGACGATCAGCAGACTCCCCCGGCTCCCCGCCCGGACCGCGTGCCGCGCCCCCGCCGGCACCACCACCAGCTCTCCCGAACGCAGCGTCATGTCGGCCTCCTCGACGGACAGTTGCAGCACCCCGTCGACGACCAGCAGCACCTCGGCCGCGGCGTGCGACTCCACCGGCAGCTCCCGCCCGTCCATCCGCAGCAGCTTCACCTCGGCGGCCCCGACCAGCCCCAGCACCCGGGACTGCCAGGCCTGCGGCAGCCGGGCCGCGCACTCGTTCACGTTCACGTTCACCAGGTCGACCGGGTTCACGGCATGCCTCCCCGCGGTCCGCCCGCCCGGTGGGGGGAGGCGTCCGCGCATCGCGTTCAGTGGATGCCGACGACGCTACCCGCCCGGCGCCGCCCGTTGGTCGACCGTTCGGTAAAGACTGCCGGACCGCTCCGTGCGGCCCTCGCTCCCGCGAGGTGCTACGCGTGCCGGCCGACGGCCGGCGAGGCGTGCTCGGCCAGCACCTCCGCGATGACGTAGCGGGCGATGTCCGCCATGACGGGGTTGGTCTCCCGGTAGTAGTCCAGTTCGGCCACCGCGATCGACAGGGCCCAGCCCCGGCCGCGTGCCCAGGCCGCGTCGTCGGCCCCCACCGCCGCCCGGAAGTCGCCCCGGACGGCCGCCGGGAGCACGTACCAGGCCGGGATCAGGTCGACGGCCCCGTCCCCCAGCCCGGCGCACCCGAAGTCGATGACCGCGCTCAGCCGGCCACCGGAGACGAGCAGGTTGCCCGGCTGCAGGTCGGCGTGGATCCAGACGGGCGGGCCGGACGGCCCCGGGGCCTCCAGGGCCGCCTCCCAGGCGTCGGTCGCGGCGCGGGTGTCGACGATCCCGCGCAGCCCCGCGATCGCCGCCCGGGTCTGGCCGTCCCGTTCCGCGAGGGGCTCGCTGCGGTAGGCGGCGGGGCCGCCCGCCGGGTCCACCCGGTGCAGGGCACCGACGAAACCGGCCAGGTCGCCGGCCAGCAGCGCGGGCTCCTCGGCCCGGCCCGCCACCGGATTGGCCCCGTCCAGCCAGCGGAAGACCGACCACGGCCACGGGTACCCCGCGACCGGCCCGCCCACGCCAAGCGGTGCGGGGACGGGCACCGGCAGGGCCGGGGCCAGGCGCGGCAGCCACGCGTGCTCCTTGGCGATGTCCTCGGCGGCGGCCGGGATCCGCGGCAGGCGCACCACCATGTCCGCGCCGAGCCGGTACATGGCGTTGTTGGTGCCGGCCGAGTCGACCCGTTCGACCGGCAGGCCGGCCCACTGCGGGAACCGTTCGGCGAGCAACGCGCGCACCAGCGCCTCGTCGATGTCCCACTCGTCCGCGTGCATCGCGCCCATGCCTGTGGCTCCCCCTCGCTCGGTCCGGTCACGTGCCGGCGGCCGGGCTCACGCACCTGCGGGTACGGCCCGGCGGGCTCGGACCCCGTCCGGTGGACCGGGCCGGGCACGGGGCCCGAATCTTCCACCGGGGTGCCGGGCCCGCAACCGGATTTCGGCGGCCCTCACCCCCGCGCGGCGAGGTCCGTGCGGTCGGTGAGGCCGTGACGGCCGGCGAGGTCCCGGCCACCGGCGAGGTCCCGGCCACCGGCGAGGTCCTGACTGCCGGCGAGGTCCTGACTGCCCACCACCTTGAGCAGCCGCAGCGCCGCGTGCGAGGGCGTGCCGGGCGCCGCCGTGTAGAGGATCACCCACTGATCGCGGTGCGGGTCGTGCAGCGCCTCGCAGTCGAGGTCGAGCGGGCCGACCACCGGGTGGAGGATCCGCTTGCGGGTGGAGCGCCGGACCTCGACGTCCTGACGCGCCCAGAGCTCGCGGAACTCCGCGCTCGCGGCCACCAGGCGGTCGACCAGCCCGCGCAGCTCGCTGTCGGCCGGGTAGCGGGCGGCGTCAGGCAGACCCCTAGGCGGGCTGGACGGCCCCGGCGGCGATGAGGGCGGGCAGCCGGCGCATGTCGTCGAAGACGACGGTGTCCGGCCCCGCCAACCGCTCCGCGGGGGTCACGCCGCCCGCGTAGCCGAGCGAGCGCATCCCGGCGGCCCGGGCGGCCTCGACGCCCGGGCGGCTGTCCTCGACGACGATGCACGCGGCCGGGTCGACGCCCATGGACCGGGCGGCGTGCAGGAAGAGGTCGGGCCAGGGCTTGCCGCGTCCGACGTCGGTGGCGGAGAAGATCCGGCCGGCGAAGTGCCCGTGCAGGCCCGTCCGGCCGAGGGTGTGGCGCATCTTCTCGTGCGAGCCGCTGGAGGCCACGCAGGTGGGCAGGGTGATCGCGGCCAGCGCCTCGGGCAGACCGTCGACCGGGGTCAGTTCGGCGTCCACGGCCTCGGCGTGGAGCTCGACGAAGCGCTTGGCCCACACCTGCGCGGTCTCCTCCCCGAGCCGGTCGGCGACCAGCGTGTGGTTGGCCGCCTCGGAGCGTCCGACGAACCGCTCGATCGCCTCGGCCTCGGTCAGCGGCCAGCCCAGCTCCGCACCGAGGCGCAGCAGCACGCGCACGGCGATGACCTCGCTGTCCACGAGGACGCCGTCACAGTCGAATATCACCAGTTCGATCGGCTTGATCATCCCCACAGGATAGGCATCCGTCCGGACCGGCCACCGGGCGGCCCGGAGCCGGCCGGCGGTCGTTCGCCGACGTCACGGGCGCGGAGGGGGAGTTCACCGTCGATGCCGGGCCCGGCCCGCGGGGTCCGTGGACTCCGCGGGCCGGGCGCTCGAACCGGACGGGCCTCAGCCGGTCTGGACGGAGGTGTCGTCGATCACGAAGCTCGTCTGCAGCGAGGAGTCCTCGACGCCGTTGAACTTCAGGGTGACGCTCTGGCCCGCGTAGGACGAGAGGTCGAAGGTGCGCTGCTGGTAGCCGGCCGCGGCGTCCACGTTGCTGTAGGTCTTCAGCGTGGTGCCGTTGACCGAGAGGGTCAGCTTGTCGTAGGCGGTGGAGCCGGTCTCGGCGGTGTCGATGTGCAGCCAGAAGCTCAGCGTCGCCTTGCAGCCGGCCGGGATGGTGACGGTCTGGGCGAGCGAGTCGGTGTGGCTGGAGCCGTAGCCGTTCAGCCAGGCCTTCCAGGAGCCGCCGTGGGCCGCCTGCGAGGAGCTGTTGTCGACGACGCCGGAGCTGGTCGTCCACGGGGAGGCGCTGCCGGTCTCGAAGCCGGCGTTGCCGAGCAGCTGGGCCGGGGTGCAGGTGCCGCCGCCACCGCCGGTGACGGTCCAGGTGAAGCCCGCGGTGGCGGTCTTGCCGGCGGAGTCCGTGACCGTGACGGTCACGTTGGAGGTGCCGGCGGCGGTGGCGGTGCCGCTGATCAGCCCGGTGGAGGCGTTGATCGACAGGCCGGCCGGGAGGCCGGTCGCGCCGTACGACAGCGGGGCGGTGCCGCCGGAGGCGTTGATCTGCAGGTTGACCGAGCCGTTGAGCGCGGTGGACTGGTTGCCCGGGTTGCTCACGGAGACGGCGCTGCCGGCGGGCTTGGTGAGCAGGCAGCCGGCGACGTTGAGGTCGATGGCCCGGTTGGTGCCGAGGCAGGTGGTGAACCAGTAGGTCTCCTCACCGTAGCTCTGGCCCTTGAACGCCTTGGTGGTGCCGTCGGCGGCGACCTCGCAGGGGTTGTCGAGGGTGCACATCTCGCCGTTGTCGTTGCCGGTGTTGTTGATGCCGACGATCCGCCCGCTGGCGGAGTCGACGATCGGCGAGCCGGAGGTGCCGTGCGTGGTGTTGCAGCCGGAGCTGTAGCGCAGCGAGTCGTGCCAGGTCCACTGGTCCTCGCGCAGGGTGGGCACGAACCCGTTGACGGAGCAGTTCCACACCTGCTTCCAGTACGAGGAGGGTATGTACATGGCGGAGCCGTCGACCGGGTGGCTGTCGTTGATGGTCAGCGCGGTGGCGCCGTACTTGGAGCTGATCGAGGCGTAGGTGTCGGTGAGCTGGTAGAGCGCGACGTCGGTGCCGGTCATCGTCGCGTAGAGCACCTTGTCGGCCTGGACGGTGCCGAGGGTGTTGCCGGCGCCGTTGAGCAGGGTGCCGCTGCGGCTCGCGCTGGCGTTCTGGATGACCTGGCCCGCGGTGGGCATGGTCGGCAGGCAGTGGCCGTTGGTGAGCATGAGCGCCCGGTCGGCGGACACGGAGCTGGGGTAACGCACCAGCGACGCCGAGCAGTTGCTCAGGGCGATGGTGGAGGTCAGGTCGCTGGCCTGGACCGCGTGCGCGGGGGCGGCGGCGAGGGTCAGCCCGCCCGCGACGACGGCGCTCACACCCGCCATCGCGACAACTCTCTTCAGCATGGCTCTCCTTGTGGGGGATCGCGGGGTGTACGACTGGTCGCCGAGGCCCGCGCCGCACGAAAGTGCCATGGTCACTTCAAGCGGTCAACCGTCCTGACCGAACTCGCCACCGCCGATCGGCGGTCGTGCCACCCGGCGGGGGCCATCCGCCCCGGTATGCCCGTTACGCGCGCAGCCGACGGCACCCCCGGGCACCGCGGGTGCCAGGAGGTACCGACGAGAAGTCAGGACGCTTGCAGCGAAGACGAGTCGGGAGAATCCGTCCGACGGCCAGGACACCCGGCACCCCGACACCCCGGCACCGACGCCTGCGGGGCTACGGCTGCGGGAAGGAGTCCGCGTCCACGCTGTCGGTCTTCGCGTTGCCGCCCGCCGTCGGCTGGAGGGTGATCGACCAGGACGTCGCGGTGCGGCCGGTCTCGAACGCCAGCGTGTCCTGGAACTTGGTGAAGCGGCAGCTCTGCGTGAAGGCCTTCGCGTCGGAGTCCCAGTCCACGCCGCCGGAGAAGAACACCTCGTAGGTGCCGTCCTCGACGCCCTCGATGCTGGCCTTCGCCCCCTTGGCCACGTACACCGAGTGCACCGACTTGCCGTTCAGCGCGAGCGAGACCACCGCGTCCGACTTGCCGCCGTTGTCGACCTTGAACACGCCCTCGCCGCGCAGCCTCCCCTCCCGGACCAGGGTGCCGTTGTCCAGCGAGCGGGACTGCTGCTTCGGCGTCTGCGGCGCCGCGAAGGTCGTCTGAAAGCCCAGCGCCGCCATCTTCGCCAGGGCCGAACCCACCCCTGCCAGGCCCTCGGAGGCACCGAGCTCGGCCTGGGCCGAACCCAGCGCGCAGACCCCCTTGTTCTTGATGTCCTTGCGGACCCCGGCCGCGTCGGAGGAGAGCTTGGTCAGCGAGGCCACCAGCTCGGCCCGCGCCGTGGCGGCCTCCGGCGGCTCGCTCGCCCAGCGCAGGTCGGTGCCCGCGGTCGTCGCGGCGGTGTCGATCCTGCCGAGCAGGGTGTCGAACTCGCCCAGGGTCTTCGCCGTGGCCACCTGGGCCAGCGCCTTGGCGAGCGGGTCGATGCCCTTGGCGAGCACCGGGCCGTACGGCGGCCTGGTCGGGGTGGGGAGGGGTGTCGGGGTCTCGGCCTGCACCGGCACCGCGGTGACCGTCGCCGTGGACGGCCCAGCGGCCGCCCCGCCACCACCACCGCCACCACCGCCGCCCCCGGAGCACGCGGCGCACGCGGCGAGCAGCAGCGCGGTACCGACGGCCAGACCTGTCTTGCTGATGGACTCCATGGAACCCCGCCCCGGTGACGTCTCGTGCACACTGCGTGCACGACCCCGCCGCCATGGTGCCGACCCCGCCCAGGCCGGTCAACCGGATTCGCGGTTTCCGGCGGAAGGGCTACGTCAGGGGGCGTACGGGGGCGCCGACGGAGGTCAACTACGATCGGCCCGTGCTCAGTCTCACCGGCCTCCCGCTCCAGATCGCCGCCTCGGTCATCGCGATCCTCGTCTTCGCCGCCACCATGTGGCTCTGGCCGCGGTTCGGCGGGAAGGGCTGGAAGTCCTGGGCGGGCCGGATCGGCGCCTTCCTCGCCGCCCAGGTCTCCGTGCTGGTCGCGATGGGCCTGATCGCCAACGGCTACTTCGGCTTCTACAGCTCCTGGACCGACCTGCTCGGCACCAGCGGCGGCCTGGGCACAGTGGTCGACCACTCGCCCAACGCCTCCGGGGTGTCCGTCACCGGCGAGCAGAAGTTCTACTCCGCCCAGGGCTCGGAACCCGACCGCTCCGGGCTGATCCAGAAGGTCGACGTCAAAGGAGCGGGCAGCGGCCTGAGCAGCGAGGCCTACGTCTACCTGCCCCCGCAGTACTTCCAGCCGGACTACGCCAAGCAGCGCTTCCCGATGGCCCTGGTGCTCACCGGCTACCCCGGCACCCCGGAGAAGCTGATCTCGCTGATGCAGTACCCGGCGTCCACCCTCTCCGCGATCGAGCAGAAGAAGCTGCCGCCGACCATCCTGGTGATGACCCGCCCCACGCTCGTCGGCAACCGGGACACCGAGTGCGTCGACGTCCCGAACGGCCCGCAGGTGGAGACCTTCTTCACCAGCGACCTGCCCAAGGCCCTCGCCACCTCCTACCGGATCGGCACCGACCCGGCGAACCGCGCCGTGATCGGGAACTCCACCGGCGGCTACTGCGCCCTCAAGTTCGCGCTGCGCAAGCCCGACTCCTACCGCGCGGCGGTCGCGCTCTCCGGCTACTACAGCGCGGCCCACGACGAGACCACCGGCGACCTCTTCGGCGGCAGCGACCGGCTGAAGCAGGAGAACGACCTGCTGTGGCGGCTGAAGAACCAGCCGCCGGCCCCGGTCTCCCTGCTGCTGACCACCGCCAACGACGAGAACAACTTCGGCGAGACCCAGGCCATGGTCGGCGCCTTCAAGGCCCCGACCAAGATGTCCACCATCACCCTGGACACCGCCGGCCACAACTTCCACACCTGGACCCGGGAGATCCCCCCGGCCCTGGAGTGGCTGGGCAAGCACCTCTCGATGCCGCCCGCGGCGTAGCCGAAGCCCGGACCCGACAGGGGGCCGGCAGGGCTCCGGCCAGGTTCCGGCAGGGCTCCGGCAGGGCTCCGGCAGGGCTCCGGCAGGGTCGAACGGGGCGCGGTCCCGAGATCACACCCACCTCACAGCCGCGTCTCACGCTCCTCTCAGCCGCGCCACGCAGCGTATGGCGCATGACCACGACCAGCTACTCCACTCCGGCCGGGGACCCGTGGCCCGAGGCCGCGAACTTCCCGCCGCCGGAGGTGCCGCAGCCGGACCCCGCCCAGCCGGACCCGGCACCGCTCTTCCCCGAGCAACCCCTGCCGCCCACCGGTCCCAAGGGCGTCGCCTCCTGGTCCGGCCGGCTGCGCACCCTGCCCGCCCGCACCTGGCGCGGGCGGGAGGACGACCCGCGCTGGGTGCGCCCGGCCCTGCTGGCACTGCTGGCCGCCACCGCCGTCCTCTACCTCTGGGGCCTGAGCGCCTCGGGCTGGGCCAACGCCTTCTACTCGGCCGCCGTCCAGGCCGGCAGCCAGAGCTGGAAGGCCCTGTTCTTCGGCTCCTCCGACGCCGGCAACTTCATCACCGTCGACAAGCCTCCGCTGTCGCTGTGGCCGATGGCCCTGTCGGCGCGGATCTTCGGGCTCTCCTCCTGGTCCGTCCTGGCCCCGCAGGCGCTGATGGGCGCCGCCACCGTCGGCGTGCTGTACGCGACGGTGCGCAGACGCTTCTCCCCGCTCGGCGGTCTGCTCGCCGGGGCCGCGCTGGCGCTCACCCCGGTGGCGGCGCTGATGTTCCGCTTCAACAACCCGGACGCGCTGCTGGCCCTGCTGCTCACCCTGGCCGGCTACGGGCTGGTGCGGGCGATCGAGGCGGCCGGCACCCGGTGGCTGCTGTTCACCGGGGTGATGTTCGGCCTGGCCTTCCTCACCAAGACCCTGCAGGCCTTCCTGGTGCTGCCCGCCTTCGCGCTGGTCTACCTGGTGGTCGCGCCGACCGGCCTGTGGCGCCGGGTGCGCCAGCTGCTGCTGGCCGGCGCCGCGATGGTGGTCGCCGGCGGCTGGTGGGTGGCCGTCGTCGAACTGCTGCCGGCCTCCGCCCGCCCGTACATCGGCGGTTCGCAGGACAACAGCTTCCTCTCCCTCACCTTCGGCTACAACGGCCTCGGCCGGATCAACGGCGACGAGACCGGCAGCGTCGGCGGCGGCGGCCGGCTCCCGGCCGGCATCGAGGCACCGGCCGGCGCGATGCGCGGCGGCCGCGGCTGGGGCGAGACCGGCATCACCCGGCTGTTCGACGGCGACATCGGCGGGCAGATCGCCTGGCTGCTGCCGGCCGCACTGATCCTGCTGGTCGCCGGCCTCTGGGCGACCCGCCGCTACGGCCGGACGGACACCGCGCGCGCGGCGTTCCTGGTCTGGGGCGGGGCGCTGCTCTCCACCGCGCTGGTGTTCAGCTTCATGTCCGGCATCTTCCACCAGTACTACACGGTGGCGCTGGCCCCGGCCGTCGCGGCGCTGGTCGGCATGGGCGTGGACGGGCTGTGGCGGGCGCGGCACCGGTTGCCGTGGGCGCTGGTGCTGGCCGGCACCCTCGCGGTGACGGCGGTCTGGGCGTTCGTCCTGCTCGGGCGCAGCGGGGACTTCCTGCCGTGGCTGCGCTGGGCGGTGCTGGTCGGCGGCCTGGCCGCGGCGGTCGCGCTGGTGGCCGGGCAGTTCGCGGGCCGGGTCGACGGCAGGCGGGGGGCGCGGATCGCCTCCGTGTCGGGCCTGGTGGGCCTGGCGGCGGCGCTCGGCGGTCCGGCGGCCTACGCGGTGGACACCGTCGGCACGCCGCACACCGGCTCCATCGTGACGGCCGGACCGGCTGTGCAGGGCGCCTTCGGGCCGGGCGGCGGCGGCCGCGGCGGCAAGGGCTTCACCGGCAACGGCCGGATGTTCCTGCCGGGCGGGCAGAACGGCGGCGGGCAGAACGGCGGCAACGTCAACGGCGTCCCGCCGCAGGGCGGTGCCGGCGGGTTCACCGGCGGCGGCCAGAACGGCGGCGGGTTCCCGGGCGGCGGCTTCAACGGCGGTGCCCAGGGCGGCAACGGCGGCTTCCCGGGCGGCGGTTCGGGCAACGGCTCGGGCAACGGCAACGGCTCGGGCGGCTTCCCGAACGGCGGCGACGGCGGTCACCGGGAGCGCGGCAGCGGCGGCGCGAACGGCACCGGCAGGTCCGGCGGGGGCACCGGCGGCTTCAACGGCGGTGGGCAGAACGGCGGCGGCTTCAACGGCGGCAACGGGTTCAACGGCGGCCAGAACGGCGGCGACCGCTCGGGCGGCTTCCCCGGCCCCGGGGGCACGGGCGGCCCCGGGGGCATGGGCGGGCTGCTCGGCGGCACCAAGGTGAGCGACGAGGCGGCCTCCCTGCTGGAGGAGAACGCCGACCACTACACCTGGGCGGCTGCCACCAGCGGCTCGCAGAACGCGGCCAGCTACCAACTCGCCACCGGCAAGCCGGTGATGGCCCTCGGCGGCTTCAACGGCACCGATCCCTCGCTCAGCCTGGCCGGCTTCCAGAAGTACGTCCAGGACGGCAAGGTGCACTGGTTCATCGGCGGCGGCTCGGGCCGGGGCTTCGGCGCCGGCGGTGCCAACGGCGCCGAGGGCGGCCGGGGCGACGGCCGGGAGCAGGAGTCCGAGACGGCCCAGATCGAGAGCTGGGTGGCGAGCCACTTCACCGCGAAGTCGGTCGGTTCCACCACCTTCTACGACCTGACGGCCCCGCTCTCCTGACCGTCCCGCGCCCGGGGGCGCACCGCCGGCCGGCGGTGCGCCCCCGGGCGTGTTCGCGGCGGTGTTCCCCGGGTCCTCTCCCCGGGTCCTCCGCGGGGGCTCGTCAGCCGCCGATCGCGGACATCGGGCGGTCGGGCCGGACGAAGTCGGCGGAGTCGATGGCGTGCCCGGGCCCCTTGCGCCCGATGGTGGCCCGCCAGGCCTCCTCGATCCGGTCGTCGTCGGCGCCGCCGCGCAGCAGGGCCCGCAGGTCGGACTCCTCGGTGGCGAACAGGCAGTTGCGCAGCTGGCCGTCGGCGGTCAGCCGGACCCGGTCGCAGCCGCCGCAGAAGGGGCGGGTGACGGAGGCGATCACCCCGATGACGGTGTCGGTGCCGGCGATCCGCCACTCCTCGGCCGGGGCGTTGCCGTGCCGGCCGACCGGCACCAGGTCGAAGCGGGTGCCGAGTTCGGCCAGGATCTCGTCGGCGGTGACCATCGTCGCCCGGTCCCAGGCACCCTGGGCGTCCAGCGGCATCGACTCGATGAACCGCATCCGGTACCCGTGCTCGAGGGCGAACTCGGCCAGCGCGACGATCTCGTCCTCGTTCACGCCGCGCACCGGCACCGCGTTGACCTTCACCGGGTCGAGGCCGGCCGCCCGGGCGGCCGCCAGCCCGGCGAACACGTCCGCGATCCGGTCCCGGCGGGTGATCCGCGCGTACCGCTCGGGGCTCAGGGTGTCCAGGCTGACGTTCACCCGGTGCAGCCCGGCCTCGCGCAGCGCCACCGCCGTACGGGCCAGGCCGATCCCGTTGGTGGTGAGCGAGACCTCCGGCCCGAGCGCGGTGATCCGCCCGACGAGCGCCGGCAGGCCCCGGCGCAGCAGCGGCTCCCCGCCGGTCAGCCGCACCGAGGTGATCCCCAGCCGGCCGACGGCGATCCGCACCAGCCGCAGCACCTCGTCGTCGCTCAGCACCTCGGCCTTCGGCAGCCAGTTCAGGCCTTCGGCCGGCATGCAGTAGGTGCAGCGCAGGTTGCAGCGGTCGGTGAGCGAGACCCGCAGGTCGGTGTGGACCCTGCCGAAGCGGTCCAGCAGCGGGCGCGGTGCGGTGTTCATCGACCCAGTACAGGGGCTGGCGGGCCGCAGGGCCAGCGGCCGAACCACCGGGGACCGTCCCCGACCTGCGGGTTCGCCTTGTGCATTCGTACAACTGTGGCTTCCTACGGCTGCGGGCGGGCCGCCCGGGCGGGCAGGCTGGGTCCATGCAGACCACCGAGACCCCACCCGGCCCCGTCACCGCGCTGGTGCTCGCCGCGGGCGGCGGCCGGCGCCTGGGCGGGCGGCCCAAGGCCCTCGTCCGGTACGCGGGCCGGCCCCTGGTGGAGCACGCGGTGGCCGTGGTGCGGGCCGGCGGCTGCCCGGACGTGACGGTGGTGCTCGGCGCCGAGGGCCACCGGGTCCGTTCGACGGCGCACCTGCCGGGCTGCCGGCTGGTGGACAACCCGGACTGGGCCGAGGGCATGGGCTCCTCGCTGCGGGCCGGCCTGGCGGCGCTGGCACCCGGCACGTCGGCGGTGCTGGTGATGCTGGTGGACACCCCCGGCGTCACCCCGGCCGCGGTGGCCCGCCTGCTGGCCGCGCACCGGGCCGGTGCCGAGCTGGCCGCCGCTGCCTACGACGGGCGGCGCGGACACCCCGTGCTGATCGGCGCCCGGCACTTCGCGGAGGCGGCCGCGGGCGCCCGCGGCGACGCCGGGGCCCGCGCGCTGCTGGCCGCGCACCGGGCGGCCACCACGCTGGTCGAGTGCGCCGACGTCGCCGTCCCGGACGACCTGGACACCCCCGCCGACCTGGCCCGCTGGGCGGCCGGCTGACCCTCCCGCCCCTCCGGGTGCCCGAAGCACCCGGAGCCCGCACGGACCGGGCGCACACCCCTGATCCATCCCGGAGGATTGCCCCATTCCGCGCCAAGCGCCCGCTGTTTCGGGGAGCATGGAAACGTCCCACCACCCGACTCGAACGGACGGAGCCCGCGATGGCCGGACTGCCCGACGACTTCACCGGACACGACCCCGCCCTGCCAGGGCCAGGGGCGGGCGGTGGCGCCCGGGCGATCCGCTGCCCCGCCTGCCGCCGGGAGCACCTGTACGAACCACCCTCGCTGCCCTGTCCGTGCGGCGCCTCCCTGAAGGTGCCGCTGCTGCGCGGCGGGGTGCCGGTGCAGGTCCGGTTCCGCTCCTGGGAGGACTCCTGGCTGAGCATGCGCTGCCCGCACTGCGGCCGCTCCGACCAGTGGCCGCAGCCCGAGTTCACCTGCAACTGCGGCGCCACCGTACGGCTCCCCGTGGACCGCACCACCCGGCTCGGCGGCGGCACCGCCGGACCGCTCGCCGCCCCCGGCCCGCAGACCTCCCGCCCGCACCCCGCCCACCCGATGGGCGCACCGGTGCCCGCCCCGCCCGGCGGCTCCGCCGGCCCCGGCGGCCGGCCCAGGCCGTTCCGGCACCGCGCGCCGTTCCGCCCGCACCCGGTGCGCACCTCGCAGGACGCGGTGTTCACCGCCGCCCGCTACCTGGAGTGGCTCGGCTTCGACGACCTGGAGCTGACGGAGGCCCAGGAACGCGACGGGGTGACCCTGTTGGGCAGCCGGATGGTCGCCCAGGTGGACACCTGGACCGAGCCGGCCGACGTGAAGTCGGTGGAGTGCCTGTGGCTGCAGACCCTGCACGCCGAGGAGATGGCCGCCGCCATGTTCACCCTCGCCGGCTACTCCCACCAGGCCACCGTGCGCGGGGAGCAGCTGCTGGTCGCCCTGTTCAGCCTGGACCTGGCCGGGGTGCCGCAGCCCGCGAACGGCGCCGCCGAGGCGCTGATGGAGACCGGCTGGACGTCCTGACCCGACCGGAACCCCTCTAGATCATTTCCTCCGCCGACGCAAGAACCTCCGCTCGTGATCTGGTGCACAAGCTCACCCCCGTGTTGAATTGCCGCCACAGCGCGGGCCTTCGCGCTGCCGTCGCCATGCTGGCGGGAGTTGACGGCAGCGCAGCTGGGGCAGGCCCGTGCCCTGCTGGATGGCGCACACAAGGAGGTGGCGTTGTCGGAGCACGGATGGAACCCGAGCGGCCCGGACGAACGGGGGCGGGCGGCAGCGGAGGAACCGGGCGACACCGTGTGGCGGCTGAGGTCACGGGGGTGCTGGCAGGAGGCGGCCGAACTGCTGCGCCCGGCTGCCGAACGAGACCCGGAAGCGGCCCTCGCCCGAGCCGAACTCCTCATCGAACAGTGCCTCTTCACCGCCGCGCACTGGGCCCAGGCGGAACAGGCGCTGCGCCTGGCCGAGGCCCTGGCGACCGGCACCGAGCAGCGCGCGGCCGCCGCCTGCGCCCGCGGCTTCCTGGCGTACCTGGCCAGCGTGCTCGGCCCGCGGGACCGCCTGGACGAGGCCCAGGCCGCCCTCGGGCGCACCTCGGCACTGCTGCCGCCGGACGCCCCGGGCCGTCCGCTGCTGGACTTCCGGCGCGGGCTGGTCGCCGAGAACCTGCTGCGCGACCGCGGCGCGGCCTGGATCGCCTACCGGCGCGCGCACGACGGCGCCGGCGAGCGGGGGGACGAGCTGCTGCGCTCCTACACCTGGCGCCACCTGGCCGCGCTGGCGCTGGCCCGCGGGGACCGCGGCCACGCCCGCGAGGGCTTCGACGCCTCGCTGCGGCTGCGCGAGCAACTCGGGTTCACGGTGGGGGTCGCGCCGGCGCTCGCGGCGCTCGCGGAGGTGTCCGAACCCGCCGAGGCGGCCCGGCTGCGCGCCGAGGCGGCCCGGCTGGTGCACGCGCTGGGCGGGGTGCCGGTGTGGCTCGCACGCCAGCTGGGCACCGTCCACGCGCCGGGGGCTCCCCCGGACGGACGCATCGTCCGCGAGACCCGGGGAACAATCAGCTAAGGTGAGCCTAACCTGGCCGGGGCGAGCAGTGCCCCGGCCGGGTCGCCTTGCCGTTCCCCGGGCACCGCCATGCCCCCCTCCGGCCGGGCCCGACGGGGCGCCCCGCCCAGCCGGGCGGCGCCGGGCGGTCCACGGGCGGTCCCCGGTCGACCCGATGGGGCCCGCCCATGTCCGCGAGCAGCACCCGGCCCGGCGTCGCGCCGCGCGCTCCCCGTACCACCGAGGCGCACGCCCACGACCCCGTGCCCGACCCGGCCGCCCCCGGCACCGCCGCGTACCGTCGGCTCGCCGTGCTCGCCCCCGTCCTGCGGGTGCGCTGCGCCCCGCCGCGGCGCGACGACGGCTGGATCCCGGCCGCCGACCTGGCCGCCCGCCCCGAGGCGCTGCGCGAACTGATCACCCACGACGCCCGGCAGGGTTCCGCCCGCTACGGCCGGCCGCTGCGCCCGGACGTCGCGGCCGGCTTCGCGCTGCACCGCTTCGTCTGGCCGGCCTCCCTGCTCTTCACGGTGCCGTGGTTCCTGGAGCGGCGCGTCCCGCTGCTCACCCCGGCGGACGTCTCGGTGCGCCGCGAGGCCGGCTCGGCCGAACTGACCGTCCGTCCGGGCGCCTTCGCCTGCCTCCCGGACGACCCGGTGGCCGGGGCTCCGCGGGCCCGCCCGGTACCGGACGAGGCCGCGTTGGCCGCCGAACTCCGCTGCGCCCTGGGCGCGTTCCTCACCCCGCTGCTGACCGCCTTCCGTCCGGAGGTGCGGCGCGGTCCGCGGGTGCTGTGGGCGATGGCCACCGACGCGGTGGTGGAGGGGCTCTGGTACGTCGGCGGACGGCTCGGCGAGCAGGAGCGGGCGCGCGACGAACTGTCCGCGCTGCTGCGGCCCCCGTCCGCCGACGGGGGCCCGGAGGCACCGGCGCGCACGCCCGGCGCGGCGGACTGCGCCGCTCCGGCTCCGGCCCCCTTCACTCCGAACGCCGGTTTCGCGGCGGCGGAAGCCGGGTGCACCGGCGCTTCGGACACCGACCGGGCCCGGGCCAGCTGCTGCCTCGTCTACACCGTGCGGCCCGAGGAGATGTGCGGCGGCTGTCCGCGCGTCACGCGGGGTTGACGCACGCCCGTACGACGCCGCACCCGAAAAGCCTGGAATTCCGGGAACAATCCGCATCGAATTCATACGACAATGCGAATTCGCTGGGGTCAGAAATCCCTCTACTCAGCGCATTGACACCGAATCGGTCATTCCTCCGCCGAGCATCCGCCATGATGGTCCCCGCCATCACGACGCAGGAACGCGACGCAGGAAAGTGAGGCTGGTTCCGGCGATGAAATTGTCCGACATACCGCTCGGCTGGGCCGTCACCGCAGGCGTTGGGCTGCTGGTCAGCGCACTCCTGGTGGCCCTGGCCCGGACCAGGGGAGGCGCCCCCGCCGGCGGGGCGGACTCCTGGGAGCGCTCCGAGGAACGGCGCCGCCGCAAGGAGTCCCTCTACGGCGCCGCCTCGTACACGCTGCTGTTCTGCTGCGCCGCCGTCGCCGCCGCCCTCTCCTTCCACGGACTGGTCGGGTTCGGGGTCCAGAACCTCAACCTCTCCGGCGGCTGGGAGTACCTCGTCCCGTTCGGCCTGGACGGCGCGGCGATGTTCTGCTCGGTGCTCGCCGTCCGCGAGGCCAGCCACGGCGACGCCGCGCTCGGCTCCCGGCTGCTGGTCTGGCTGTTCGCCGGAGCCTCCGCCTGGTTCAACTGGGTGCACGCCCCGCGCGGCTTCGGCCACGCCGGCGCCCCGCAGTTCTTCTCCGGCATGTCCCTCTCCGCGGCCGTCCTGTTCGACCGGGCGCTCAAGCAGACCCGCCGGGCCGCCCTGCGCGAGCAGGGGCTCGTCCCCCGCCCGCTGCCGCAGATCCGCATCGTCCGCTGGCTGCGCGCCCCGCGCGAGACCTACGCGGCCTGGTCGCTGATGCTCCTGGAGGGCGTGCGCAGCCTCGACGAGGCGGTGGACGAGGTGCGCGAGGACAAGCGGGAGCGGGCCCTGGACAAGGAGCGCCGGCGGCTCGCCGGGAGGCGCGAGCGCGCCGAGATCCGGGCGATCAGCCGCAGCACCAGCGCCTGGCGCCAACGCGGCGGCGGCGCACGCCAGTTGGAGTCCGGCTCGGAGCCCGCCATAGCCGGCGGGCCGGAGCCGGAGCAGCCCGCCGGACCGCCGGCGGTCGAGGCCGCCGAGGGCGCGGTGGTGCAGCCCGGCCTGCCGGCCCGCCCGGAACGGCGCACCATCGACCTGACGCTCGACGAGGACACCGTGACGCTGCCCCGGCTGGACTCGCTGGAGCGCAAACTCAAGGACCTGGAGCAGCAGTTCGGGTAGCGGCCGGTACCCCGCGTTCGGGTGCGGTGCGGCCCGGTGCGGTCGGGTTGCCCCGCGGTCCGGCGCGTCCGGGCCGCGGGTGCCCGGGCCGCGGATGCCCGGACGCCCCTGGTCGCCCGGTGGGTGCTCAGGCGGCCGGCGTGCCACTGAGCTCGAACCACATCCGCTTGCCGGACCCGCGCGGCTCCACGCCCCACGCGTCCGCCAGCGCCTCGACCAGCATCAGCCCGCGCCCGGAGGAGGCCTGCTCCCCCGGGGTCCGGCGGGTCGGCCAGAGGTCGGACTCGTCCTCCACCTCCACCCGCAGCCGGGCCCGGCCGCCGTCCGCGTCCGGCTCCCGGTAGAGCCGGGCGGTGAACATGGCGTCGCGGTCGGTGTGCCGGATCGCGTTGGTGACCAGCTCGGAGGAGAGCAGCTCGGCGGTGTCGATGAACTCGGCGACGCCCCAGCGGCGCAGCGCGTCCCGCAGCTCGGCCCGGACCTCGGCGATCCGCGCCAGGTCGGCCTGGCCGATCCGGCGGCGCAGCTGCTGGGCGGCCAGCCCGCCCGCCGGGCCGTCCCAGCGCAGGAGCAGCAGCGCTATGTCGTCCTCGCGCTCGCTGGAGTCGGCGGCCTGCGAGGCGATCCGGTCGGCCAGCTCCTCCAACGGGTCGCGGGCCGACTCGGCGGCCGCCGGCAGCGGCCGGGCGAGCGCCCTGGTCAGCCGGGCGACGCCCTCGTCCAGGTCCATGCCGCGCGCCTCGACCAGGCCGTCGGTGCAGAGCAGCACCGTCTCGCCCGGGTCCAGGCTGAACCGGGTGACCCGGTACTCCTGGTCCGGGTCGATGCCCAGCGGGAGCCCGCCGGCCACCGGCACCACGGCGGCGGTGCCGTCGGCGCGGCGCACCACCGGGTCGAGGTGGCCGGCCCGGACGGCGTAGACCACGCCGTAGTCCACGTTGACCTCGGCGTAGGTGCAGGTCGCGAAGTGGTCGGTGTCCAGGTCGGCGAGGAACCGGGAGGCCCGGGCCATCACGGCGGCCGGCGGGTGCCCCTCGGCCGCATAGGCGCGCAGCGCGATCCGCAGCTGGCCCATGATCCCGGCGGCGTGCACGTCGTGGCCCTGGACGTCCCCGATCACCAGGCCGACGTGGCCGCCGGGCAGCGGGACCACGTCGTACCAGTCGCCGCCGATCTGCAGGCCCGAGCCGGCCGCCAGGTAGCGCACCGCGGTGGTCACCCCCGGCACGGACGGCACGGTGCGCGGCAGCATCACCCGCTGCAGGCCGGCGGCCAGCTCGTGCTCCGCGTCGTGCAGCCGGGCCCGGGCCAGGGACTGGGCGACCAGCCCGCCCAGCGTGGTCAGCAGGGTGCGCTCGTCCGCGTCCAGCTCGCGCTCGTCGTCGAAGCTGACCACGCAGACGCCGATCGCCCGGCCGCTGGCCACCAGCGGCAGGTACGCCCAGGCGCCGCGCCCGGTGCGGCTGGTCGGCTCCCACACCTGCGGGTAGTTCTCCCGGAACTCCTCGCGGGTCGCGATGAAGACCGGCGTCCGGTGGCGCAGCGCCTCGGCCGCCGGGTGGCCGGCCGGCAGGACCGTGCGGTCCCAGACCGCCAGCGCGTCCGCCCGGTAGCCGGAGGCGCCGAGGATCCGCGCCCGGCCGGCCTCGAAGGAGGCCAGCACCAGGCCGTCCGGAGGCAGTCCGGGCAGCGGGAGCTCGGTGAACACCCGGGCGACGTCACGGACGGTGACCGCCTCGGAGAGGGCGCGCGCCGCCTCCTTGATGAAGCGCGAGCGCTCCTCGCGCAGCAGCGCCATCCGGTCGGCCCGGTCGCGCTTGTGCAGCTCCACGGTGGCGTCCCAGACGAAGCCGACCATCCGGGAGGCCCGGCCGAAGGCGTCCGCGAGCACCCGGCCGCGGAAGCGCACCGCCCGCATGGACCCGTTCGGGCCGACCGTGCGGTAGTAGGCGCCGCACTGGCCCAGCTCGGCGACCGCGCGCTCGACCCGGCGGCGCACCACCGGCGCGTCCTCGGGGTGCAGCAGGGCGAGGAAGGAGCCCGCGGTGCGGTCGAAGCGGCCCTGGTCCATGGTGTCCAGGCCGATGATCGTGCAGGCCCGCTGGTCGCCCTCCAGGACGTCGCGGCGGATGTCCCAGTCGAAGGAGCCGATGCCGTTGGCGGCCATCGCGGGCTCCAGCCAGTCCGGCATGGAGTCCGCGGAGGAGGGCGGCAGACCGCCGGACAGCACCGGCGCCAGCCGCCCGGCGGCGATCCCGGGCGCCGTCCGCAGCGAGTGCCGGCGCGCCGCCTGCGCGGGCGGCTTCGCCCGGCCGGTGCCGGCCGTGGTGGGGCCCGCGGGGGCGGTGGTGGCGGTGGTGGCCTGGTGCTCGACGGCGGACGCGCCGGGAGGAAGCGCCGGCCCCGACGACTCGGGCTCAGTGGGCATGCTGCTCCTGCCGCTGCCGTGGCGGACCGCACCGACCGTCCGGACGGGCCGCGTGGCGATGTGAGGGGTGGTGCTGGATCGGACGGTGTCGACGGACGGTGTTCAGTCGAGGTTCGGTCTCCCCGCTGCTTCCCGCACGTGGACACACATTCCCACCATCCTGGGCGATGTTCGGCCCAGCGGCAATGGCAACGGGCCGGAAATCTTCCGTTCCGCCTTCTGTTCAGGGCTTCCTTCGACGGCGAATGAATCGCCGTCGAACGGGTTGCCGACGGGGGCGGTGGGCCGGGTGCGCGGGAGCCGACGGGCGTGGCCGCCGGGCGGGTCGGTGAGTGCGGCCGGTGGGGCCGGCGGGCCCGGCGGCGGGCGGGCGGGCTCAGGGCAGGGTCAGCTCGAACCAGGTGACCTTGCCCTCGCCGCGCAGCTGGACGCCCCACGCGTCCGCCAGCGCCTCCACCAGCATCAGGCCGCGCCCCGAGGTCGCGTACTCGGCGTCCGGATCCCGGCGGCGGCCGGGAAGTCTGCTCGCGCCGTCCTGCACCTCGATCCGCAGCCGGTGGTCCGACCCCAGCACCGCGTCGAACACCGCGCCCTTGCCGGTGTGCAGCAGGGCGTTGGTCACCAGCTCGGAGGAGAGCAGCTCGGCGGTGTCCGACAGCTCCGGCACCCCCCAGTGGTCCAGCGCCGTCCGCAGCCGCCGCCGGACCGAGCCGACCGCGACGAGGTCGGCCGGGTCGAGCGTCAGGTGGAGCCGGCGGTGCAGCGCGCAGCCGGGGGCCGGAGCACCCGGCAGGGTCGTCCCGGTGCCGGCGGCCGGGCCCCGCGCCGGCCCGGACCGGTAGGCGTCGCCGGAACTCGTCCGCTGCCGCGGGAATCGCGACTGACCGTCCATCACCACATGCCCCCGCCCTCGAAACCCGGGCCCCCGCCTCCGGATCCCCCGCCGGCCGGGTGGCCCTTCCGATCTGACCACTCATCCTCATGCCCAGCTGACGGCGTTTGCAACAGTGTGCGTCCGATCACGTGGGGTGAAAGGGGCACGGGAGGGTTCACGTGATCCAACTGCCCGCGCCGGACGGGTTTGCGAAGCGCAGAGGCTGTTTTCGAACCCGCCCCCGCCCGATCCCGCGCACACCCGGCGCCCGCTGCGACCGGGCGCCCCGCCCCACGCCCCCGGCCACACCCCGCCGCGCGCCCGGCCCCGCGGCGGACCGGGCGCCCGCCCGCACCCCGCCACCCCGGCCTCACCCCCGCCGCCCCCGGCCTCACCCCCGCCGCGCGCCCGGCGAGCCGAACCTCTCCGGAGGAGCAACGCTGGACAGGGCGGCGTGCTCCGGGTTCAATGACCCGAGATGTTTGAACGACGTTCTAACATCGTTCCGAAGCCGACCCCCCTCCCCCCGGCGACCGCGAGCGAGGAACCGTGCGACTGACCCCCACCGAGCGGGACCGGCTGCTGATCTTCACAGCAGCCGAGCTGGCCCGCGCCCGCCGAGCCCGCGGCGTACGCCTCAACGTCCCCGAGGCCACCGCCCTGATCGCCGACACCGTCTGCGAGGCCGCCCGCGACGGCCGGCGCCTGGCCGAGGCCATCGAGGCCGGCCGCAGCGTGCTCACCGCCGCCGACGTGCTGCCCGGCGTGCCCGACGTCGTCACCGTCGTCCAGGTCGAGGCCGTCTTCGACGACGGCACCCGGCTGGCCGTGGTCAACGACCCCTTCAAGGGCGCCGGCTCCCTCGGCGACGAGGCCCCCGGCGGCGCGCTGATCGGCGACGGCGCCGGCTACGACCCGGTCGAGGAGACGCTGGTGCTCCCCGTCCACAACACCTCCGGGGTGCCGATCTCCGTCACCTCGCACTTCCACTTCTTCGAGGCCAACCCGCGCCTCGCCTTCGACCGCGCCGCCGCCTACGGCACCCACCTGGCCGTCCCGGCCGGCTCCTCGGTGCGCTTCGACCCCGGCGCCACCGTCGAGGTCGGCCTCGTCCCGATCGGCGGCGACCGCGTCGCCATCGGCTTCGCCGGCCTGGTCGACGGCCCGCTCGACGCGCCCGGCGCCAAGGAGGCCGCCCTGGCCAAGGCCCGCGCCACCGGCTACCTGACCGGCTTCGACGACTCGGAGGTGCCGTCGTGACCGCGATCACCCCCCACGACTACATCGCGGTGCACGGCCCGCGCGCCGGCGACCGCATCCGGCTCGGCGACAGCGGCCTCATCGTCCGCGTCGAGTCCGACTCCCAGGCACCCGGCGAGGAGTTCCTGGCCGGCTTCGGCAAGACCGCCCGGGACGGCCTGCACCTCAAGGCCGCCGCCGTCCGCGACACCTGCGACGTGGTGATCAGCAACGTCCTGGTGATCGACGCCGTCCAGGGCGTCCGCAAGACCTCGATCGGCCTGATCGGCGGCCGGATCGCCTCGATCGGCCGGGCCGGCAACCCCGACACCCTCGACGGCGTGGACGTCGTCGTCGGCACCGGCACGACGATCGTCTCCGGCGAGGGCATGATCGCCACCGCCGGCGCCATCGACACCCACGTCCACCTGCTGTCGCCGCGCATCATGGAGGCCTCGCTGGCCTCCGGCGTCACCACCATCATCGGCCAGGAGTTCGGCCCCGTCTGGGGCGTCGGCGTCAACTCCCCCTGGGCGCTGCGGCACGCCTTCAACGCCTTCGACGCCTGGCCGGTCAACATCGGCTTCCTCGGCCGCGGCTCCTCCTCCGACGCCGCGCCGCTCGTCGAGGCCCTCGCCGAGGGCGGCGCCTCCGGCTTCAAGGTGCACGAGGACATGGGCGCCCACACCCGCGCCCTGGACACCGCGCTGCGCGTCGCCGAGGAGTACGACGTGCAGGTCGCCCTGCACACCGACGGACTGAACGAGTGCCTCTCCGTCGAGGACACCCTCAAGGTGCTGGAGGGCCGGACCATCCACGCCTTCCACATCGAGGGCTGCGGCGGCGGACACGTCCCCAACGTCCTCAAGATGGCCGGCGTCCCCAACGTCATCGGCTCCTCCACCAACCCCACCCTGCCCTTCGGCCGGGACGCGCTCGGCGAGCACTTCGGCATGATCGTCTCCGCGCACGACCTCAAGGTCGACCTGCCCGGCGACGCCGCCATGGCCCGCGACCGCATCCGCGCCGGCACCATGGGCGCCGAGGACGTGCTCCACGACCTCGGGGTCATCGGCATCACCTCCTCCGACGCCCAGGGCATGGGCCGCGCCGGCGAGACCGTCCGCCGCACCTTCGCCATGGCCGGCAAGATGAAGGCCGAACTCGGCGCCCTCGACGGCGGCTACGGCACCGTCGAGAGCGGCGACGACAACGAGCGCGTCCTGCGCTACATCGCCAAGCTCACCATCAACCCCGCCATCGCCCACGGACTCGCCCACGAGGTCGGCTCGATCGAGGTCGGCAAACTCGCCGACATCGTGCTCTGGCGCCCCGACCACTTCGGCGCCAAACCGCAGCTCGTCCTCAAGGCCGGCTTCCCCGCCTACGGCGTCGTCGGCGACCCCAACGCCTCCACCGACCGCTGCGAACCCCTCGTCCTCGGACCGCAGTTCGGTGCCCACGGCGCCACCGCCGCCGACATCTCGGTCGCCTTCGTCGCCCAGGCCGCCGCCGACGGCGCCTACCTCGACCGCCCCGCCGACGGACTGCCCACCCGCCGCCGCCGCGTCGGCGTCCGCGGCACCCGCGGCATCGGCCCGCGCGACATGGTCCGCAACGCCCGCACCGGCCACGTCGAGGTCACCGAGACCGGACTGGTCTCGCTGGACGGCGCGCCGCTGCGCTCCGAACCCGCCGACAGCGTGTCGCTCAGCCGCCTCTACTTCCTCTGACCCGCCCCCACCCTCCCCTGAAGGAACGCCAGATGACCACGCCCACCCCCGCCTCCCTCGGCTACCGGATGCCCGCCGAGTGGCACCCGCACGACCGCACCTGGATGGCCTTCCCCACCACCAACCCCACCTTCGACACCCCCGAGAACCTGCACGCGGGCCGCGAGGCCTGGGCCGCCGTCGCCAACACCATCGTCCGGTACGAGCCGGTCACGCTGATCGTCAACACCGGCGAGAGCGCCGAGGCCCGCAAGTACGTCTCCGAGCAGGTCGAGATCGTCGAACGCCCGCTGGACGACGCCTGGATGCGCGACATCGGCCCGTCCTTCCTGATCGACGGCAAGGGCTCGCTGGCCGCCGCCGACTGGATCTTCAACGGCTGGGGCGCGCAGTCCTGGGCGCGCTGGGACGACGACCAGCACATCGCCGAGCACATCAGCGAACTCACCGGGGTCCAGCGCTTCGCCTCCCGCCTCATCAACGAGGGCGGCGGCATCCACGTCGACGGCGAGGGCACCGTGCTCGTCACCGAGACCGTCCAGCTCGGCGAGGGCCGCAACTCCGGCTGGACCAAGGAGGAGGTCGAGGCCGAGCTGCACGCCTTCCTCGGCACCACCAAGGCCATCTGGCTGCCGCGCGGACTCACCCGCGACTACGACGAGTTCGGCACCCGCGGACACATCGACATCGTCGCCTCCTTCGTGCGCCCCGGCGTCGTCGTCGCCCACGTCCAGCCCGACCCGGCGCACCCGGACCACCAGGTCTGCCAGGAACTCGTCGCCATCCTGCGCGACTCCACCGACGCCCAGGGCCGCCCCCTGGAGGTCATCGAACTCGCCGCCCCCACCGTCCTGCTGGACGAGGACGGCGAACCGGTCGACTACTCCTACATCAACCACTACGTGGCCAACGGCGCGGTCGTCCTCTGCGCCTTCGACGACCCGCGCGACCAGGAGGCCGCGGCCGTCCTCGGCCGCGCCTACCCGGGGCGCACCGTCGAACTCGTCGACGCCCGCGGGATCTTCGCCAACGGCGGTGGCATCCACTGCATCACCCAGCAGCAGCCGAAGGCCCTCTGACGCACGGCTCCGGCCGGCTGAGCGCCACCGGAGCGCGGCCCCCGCGGCCCGCTCCGGTGGCGCACCGGCCCG
Source organism: Kitasatospora sp. NPDC101176 (assembly GCF_044768035.1). Classification (NCBI taxonomy): domain Bacteria; kingdom Bacillati; phylum Actinomycetota; class Actinomycetes; order Kitasatosporales; family Streptomycetaceae; genus Kitasatospora; species Kitasatospora sp. NPDC101176. The sequence continues at coordinate 23,344 of NZ_JBIWPA010000038.1, read as the reverse complement.
TCCCAGCGACACTTCCCGGCGACACTTCCCGGCGACACTTCCCAGCGACCCGTCCCACCTAGGGAGAGCGACTCACATGGCGGACCCCCGCCCGCGCCGGCCGGCACGCCCCCGCGAGGAGGTCTTCGCCACCGCCAGGGCCGCGATCGCCGAACACGGGCTCGCCAAACTCACCATGGCCGGGCTCGGCAAGCAGCTCCAGATGAGCGCCGGACACCTGCTCTACTACTTCGGCAGCAAGGACCAGCTGTTGCTGGAGACGCTCCGCTGGAGCGAGGACCAGCTCGGCACCCGCCGCCGCGACGCCCTCGCGGACCCTTCCTGCGACCCCTGGCAGCGGCTCGACGCCTACCTGCGGCTCTACCTGCCCGAAGGGCCAGGGGATCCGCGGTGGATCCTCTGGGTCGAGGTGTGGGGGCGCTCGCCCGCCAGTGCCGAGATCCGCCAGGGGCAGCAGGAGATCGAGGCGCCCTGGCAGGCCGACCTGGTCGCCCTCATCGAGGACGGCGCCGCCACCGGCCACTTCACGCCCGGCCCCACCGCCGACCGCGCCACCCAGATCCGCGCCCTCCTCGACGGCCTCTCCGTCCCCCTCGCCATCGGCCTCCCCGGCCACCACCACCCCGCCACCCTCACCCAGGCCACCGCCGTCACCACCATCCTCCTGCGCAACTGACCGCACACGGGGCCCCTGACGCCACGGCGGCAGCTCCGTGGGAAAAAATATGTCGCCCGGTCTACAGATTCGCTAGGACCGCAGGCGCGCAACACAACCACCACACGCGAAGTCGGCCAGGCCGACTTCCTACGCACCCACCCCACCGCCACCCGAGCCCGCGGGCACCTCGCCGACGAATATGTCGACCGGTCTACAGGTTCCATCGCGGACACGATCAGATGCCTGGCACGCCAGAAGTCGACCCCGCCGACTTCCTGCGCGACGACCCACGCCAAGGACACCCGAGCCCGAAACGGGCACCCTCCCCGCGCTCGGCATGAATATGTCGACCGGTCTACAGATGCCGCGTCCGCGCGGGGCATGGGAGCTGGAGCCGGCGCACGAAAAGTCGGACCCGCCGACTTCCTGTGCGGCTGCGCCCCGGGCATCCGAGCCCGCGCGAGCGCCCTGCCTCCCTGAATATGTCGACCGGTCTACAGATTCAGTCCCAGCAGGGCCGTGGTCGGCGCGCAGGAAGTCGGCTGGGCTGACTTCCTGCGCTGAAGCCGGGCTTGAGACCGGCGCCTGGGCCTAAGCCGTCCCGCCTTGGCGGCGCCGTCGGCCTGGGAAATATATCGACCGGTCTACATATGCTGCGTCGGCGCGGGGCGTGGGAGCTGGAGCCGGCGCACGAGAAGTCGGACCCGCCGACTTCTCGTGCGACCGTGTGACCGTGGCGCGGGGGCGGGCGCGGGTGCGGGTGTGGTGTCGGGCGGCCGCGGCTTGGGGTCCATGTCGCGGCCGGGAAGAATATATCGGTCGGTCTACTGATTTTTCCGGAGGCCCGTGGCCTCGGGCCGGTCATTCGGTCCAGATGGCTGCGGCGGTGCGGTCGTCGGCGTAGCCCTTGGCACGGACCTGGACCTGGCGGAGGAAGTCGACGGTGCCCGGTGGGTGCGGGTGTGCCCAGTGGCCGGCCAGGAAGTGGGCGACGGCCGGCTCGTCGGCGATCGGACGGGCCAGGCCGGGGGTGCAGAGCAGCAGGACGTCGCCCGGGGTCGCGGGGACGAGCCGGAAGCGGAACGGTCGCGGTTCCTCCGGCGGCTGCTGGCCCTCCGGATGGTGCAGCAGTCTCGCCGCATAGGCGTCGATCCAGTGGCCGGCGCGCAGCAGGTAGAGCCCGCCCGGGCCGATCCCGAACGCCGCCCGGTAGGCGGCCGCCGGGTCGAGGGACATCAGCAGGCAGTGCAGCGCCGCCGGGGACGGCGCGTCCGCCCCCGCGTCCCCCTCCTCCCGCGGCGCCAGGGCGCGCAGCGGGGCGACGGCGCTGGTGGCCAGCCGCTGGAGGCCGTAGCGGAGCCGGTCGCGGGCGCAGTCGCGCAGGTCGGCGGCCAGTCCCTCCCGGCTGCGGCCGATCGCGGCGGCCAGCTGTCGGCACGCCTCGCTCGTGGCGGTGGCGACCGCCTGCGCGGAGACCGCCTCGTCCGCGGCAGTGCCCGTCCGCTCGAAGCCGCCGAGCACCGCGAGCAGCAGCCCGTCCGGGCCGTCCCCGAACCTGGTGATCAGCAAGGTGTCCCGGCGCGGCTCGCCCCGGTAGCGGGCTGAGTCGCCGCGTACGGAGACCGCGCGCAGCACGGACTGCCCGTACTGGGCGCCCTCCAGGGCGGTGTCGGGCACGAGCGCACCGAGCGCACCGGGGTCCGTCTCCGGCACGGCGGTCGGTTCCGGGCCGTAGGTCGGCGGGCGTTCGCCGATGTGCGGCACGGTGGGCCGGTCATGGGCGCGGGCGGGTCGGGGGGACGGGTGCAGGTCCGGGATGGTCGCGGTGGCGATGGCCGTGGCGAGGGTGTCGGGGCCGGGGTCGGCTTCGGGCCCGGGTTGGGGATCGGGCTCGGGTTCGGGTTCGGCGGCGTCGGCCGGCTCGGACTCCGGCTCCGGCTCCGGCTCTGGAGCGGGGGTCGGCTCCGGCCCCGGGGCGAGCGTTTGGACGGGCTGCGGTTCGGGTTCCGGGACGGGGTCGTGGGCGGCGTGGTCGGCCCCGGTTCGGGGTTCGGCGGGTTCGGGGGCCGGCTTCTCCAGGGTCACCGTGGGCGGCGCCGGTTCGGATGCCGGCGCCGACGCGGGGGTGTCCCGGGCGAAGGCCGGGGCGGGGAACCGGTGGGTCTCGGCCGGGGTGCGCGGCTGGCCGATCACTCCGATCGCGGTGTCGAACCAGTCGTCGATGCTGTCCCGCTCCAGCAGCTCGTCCGGGGCCGGGTCCGTGACCGCTTCGGTCTCGGGCTCCCGGACGGCTTCCGGTTCCGGTTCGCGACCCGCGGTCGGAGCCTCGACCGACTCCGCCGCGGCTGCCACCGTCGCCACAGGGACTCGCTCCGGCTCGGGGTCCGACTCGGGCGCCGACGCGGGCGCCGACACGGAGGCCGGCAAGGCGTCCGACGCCGCAGTCGGTTCCGGCTCCGGCTCGGCGGTGCGCTGGTGTCCGATGAGGCCGGCCGCCGTGGCGAACCAGTCGTCGACGCTCCCGGCACCCGCGTCCGCCCGCGGGGTGTCGGGGAGGGTGCCCGCGGGGCCTTCGTAGACCTCGTCCCACCAGCCGTCCTCCGGCCGGTGCGGCTGTGCGGGTGCACCCTGCTTGCTCATCTGGCGGCTCCTGGTCGGTCCGTGGTCGCGCCGCCCCCGGCGGGGCCGGACTCGACGTCATTGTCTCCGAGTGCAACGACGCTGTCCGGGTTTCGACGACAACCGGTCAGCGACCGGAGCGTTCCCGGCCACCGCGCTCACCAGCATGTTCATGGCGGTGTCGACGGCACGGGGCGCAGCCCTCCCCCGCGCCGTCGCCGGAGGCGCCACCAGCGGTTCACCAGCGGGTTCGGCGACGGGTTCGCCCCGGGGTTCACCACTGCGTCCACGACCGTTCCGTCCGCGCTTGCCGGATGTGCCCGGAGCAGGGCGTTTCCGGGGTGTTCGGGTCCACGGACGGCCGAAAATGGGGACCGAGGAGGGGCATCGCTTCACTCGTTCGGCTGATTAAATGTGCGCATGACCGCGTCGGCCCCCAGCTCGCCCCGACCGGGGAGGGCCGCACCGGCGGGCCGCCCGGTGGGTGCGCTGTGGGTTCTGGTGCTGGTCGCCCTGCTCACCGTGCTGCCGTGCGCGGGCCAGGCCAAGGCGGTCGGCGCGGGCGTCCATCCGGCGCCGTCGACGGTCACCGCCGCGGTCACCCCAGCCGTCTCCGTCGACCGCGCCCCGCACACCGGCCCGGCCCCCACGGCCGCCGAGCAGCGCCAGCGGGCCGAACAGCAGCGGCACTGGACCTGGTGCACGGCCGACGGCGAACCGCCGCACCGCGACAACGGCTGCTCCAGCCACCCGTACTGCGCCCAGGACGCCCAGCTGCCGAACCCCCCTCCGCAGCCGCAACCGGCCGTGTCACCGCTCACGCCGGCGCCCGAGGCGCTGCCGAGGGTGGTGCCCGCCGGGCTGCTGGACGGTCCGCATCCGGCGCCCGATCTGCACGAGCTGCAAGTACACCGGTCCTGAGCGGAACCCACCGCCCGGCACCCGCCGGCGGATCCGCCCCTCCTCCCCTCTTCAGCTGACCGCCGTGCCCCAGCAGCGCGCGGCGGGGACAAGGACAACCACCATGGGTTCCGCCTCGAAGCAGTCCAACAAGACCTCCGGCAAGGCCGGGACGACCGACCGCCGCGCCCGGATAGCCGAGCTGCGCGCCGCCGAGCAGCGCCGCGAGCGCCGCAACAAGATCATCGCCTCGGTCGCCGCCGGCGTCCTGGTGATCGGCGCGATCGCCACCGGCACCTGGATCATCATGGACGCCAACCAGTCCAAGAAGGACAAGGAGGCCGCCGCCAACGCGGACATCCCGGGCGTGCAGACCTTCGGCGACCTGAGCCGCAACCACGTCAAGGAGAAGGTCACCTACCCGATGACCCCGCCGGTCGGCGGCGACCACAACGCGGTCTGGCTGGACTGCATGGGCCACGTCTACGACCAGCCGGTCGAGAACGAGCGCGCCGTCCACTCGCTGGAGCACGGCGCGGTCTGGGTGACGTACAACGGCAAGGCCACCCCGGAGGACGTCAAGACCCTCTCCGACAAGGTCAAGGCCACCCCGTACTCGCTGATGAGCCCCTACCCGGACGAGAAGGGCACCATCACCCTGAACGCCTGGAGCACCCAGCTGGTCGTGGACAGCGCCGGCGACCCCCGGGTGAACGAGTTCTTCACCAAGTACGTCCAGGGCAAGCAGACCCAGGAGCCGGGCGCCTCCTGCACCATGGGGCAGATGTGACCGCCGCCGGCTCGGACCTGCCCGAGGGGGCGGAGCCGTCCGAGGCGACCGGGCCGTCCGCGGAGTCCGCGGACGGCGCCGGGCAGTCCCGCGCGGGCCGCCGGCTGTGGTGGCCGGCCGCGCTGGCCGCCGCGCTCGCGCTGGCGCTCGGCGTGCCCGCCCTGGTGGCGAGCGGCACCTCGGCGTCCGGCACCTCGTCGGTGGCCGTCCCGGCGAACGACTCGCCCGAGGCCGGGTTCGCCCGCGACATGGCGACCCACCACCAGCAGGCGGTGGACCTGTCGTTCATCGTCCGGGACCGCACCGGCGACGACGCCACCCGGACCCTGGCCTTCGACGTCATCAACACCCAGGCCAACCAGCGCGGGATGATGATGGGCTGGCTCGACCAGTGGGGGCTGCCGCAGCACTCGACCGACAAGCCGATGGCGTGGATGCGGATGAACCACGACTACCAGGCCCACGACGGTTCGCTGATGCCCGGCATGGCCACCAACGCCCAACTGGCGAAGCTGCGTTCGCTCAGCGGCCGGGACGCCGAGGTCTACTACCTGCAGCTGATGATCGAGCACCACAAGGGCGGCGTCGAGATGGCGCAGGGCTACGTGGACGTCGCGCGGAACGACTCCGAGAAGCGGCTCGCCCAGTCGATGGTGACGGCGCAGAGCTCGGAGATCCAGCTGATGACCGACATGCTCAAGGAGCGCGGCGCCGCCCCCGGCGTCCCCGCCTCCTGACCCACCCGCTCGCCCCCGGACGGCCGGGGTGCGGCCGACGGTCCCGTACCGTCCGGACCGCGCCCCGGCCGTCCGGCGTCCGCGACCCCACTGTCCGCGACCCCGGCGTCCGCAACGCCCGGCAGCACGACCGCCCGGCAGCCGACCGGGCCTGCCACGACGACCTCCGTCACCCCCTGGAGAAGACCGGATGACCACCGACACCCCCTGGCTGATCGCCGGACTGGGCAACCCCGGCCCGTGGTTCCGCCTCACCCGCCACAACGCGGGCTTCCTCACCGTGGACCGGCTGGCCGAACGGCACGGCGCCCGGTTCCGGCGGCGCGGGATCGGCGTCCAGGTCTCCGAGATCGAGGTGGACGGCCGCCGGGTGCTGCTGGCGAAGCCGCAGTGGTTCATCAACCTGTCCGGCCGCCCGGTGGCCGCCCTGCTGCGCCGCCACGGCGTGCCGGCCGCGCAGCTGGTGGTCGTGCAGGACGACCTGGACTTCGCGTTCGGCGCGGGCAGGCTCAAGCGCGGCGGCGGCCCCGGCGGCCACAACGGGGTGCGCTCGGTGGGCGAGGTGCTCGGCACCCGCGACTTCGTCCGGCTGCGCTTCGGCATCGGGCGACCGCCGAAGGGCCAGTCCGTCGGGGACTTCGTGCTGAAGAGGTTCTCCGACGAGGAACAGGCCGCACTGCCGGGCGTGTTGGACCGCTGCGCCGACGCGCTGGAGACGCTCGTCCGGCTCGGCCTCAACCGCGCCCAGGACGCCCTGAACGTCCGGACGGACGCCCGGCTCCCGTCCGGGCGTGAAAGCCCGGTCTCCTAGGCATGGCCGAGGGGCTCGTTCACGAGGGAAGCGCGTTCGTCAATTTCCGGCACCACCTCCCGGATCCGAAGGACCACGGGTTCCGGTGGGTCGACATCAAGCGGTTCGGCTTCTCCGCGGAGTGCCCGGACGACAGCGGGTTGCTCGCCGCGCTGATCGGGCACGAGCAGTTCCGGGACGACTACGCGGGCGGTGGAGTTCTGCCGGACGGGCTCCGGCACGGTCCGTACTGGCTGCGGTCGATCACTCCGGACCGCTACGACCCGATCCGCGAGCAGCAGGCCGTGCGGATCCTGCAGGAGAGGGTGGGCCCGGCCCGCGGCCGGCCCGCAGGGCTGGAGGCGGCCCTGCGGCGGGAGGTGTTCGACCGCCTGGCCACGGCCGACGGCATCCACCACCTCGGCGAGCTCGGTGCCGGGGCGATGCACGACTGGGGCGGCGTGCACGGCGAGTTCCACGAGTTCGTGCTCGTCGACCGCTCGGCCGGGCGGATCACCCTCGTCGTCGCAGCCGACGACTGAGCCCACCACCGCCCACCCGCGGTGCCGGCCGGGGCCTGGGGCGGCCACCCGGGGCTGGTCGGCCGCCCCGCCGGTTGCGGGGCGGCGCGGTGTCAGCGGGCGAGGAACGGCTCCAGTGCCGCGGCGAGTTCGGCGGGGGCGTCGAGCGCGACGAGGTGGGCGGCGGTCGCGAACTCGACCAGGGAGGCACCGGGGATCCCGGCCGCGTACCGGCGGGCGATGTCCTGGAAGTCGGCGACGTCGAGCCGGCCGACACCCACCAGTGCGGGGACGGCGAGGGTGGCGATGTCACCGTTCGAGGGGCCCCGGGAGTGCGCGCCGACGGCCTCCTGGTTCACCAGCGAGGTCCGCAGCGGGCCGCGGAGCCGGTCGGCCAGCCCCTCCGCGACCTCGTCCCACCCGCGGGCGGGCCCGCGCAGCCACATGTCCAGGTTCACCTCGACGGCGGCGTCCACGTCGCCCGCGGCCAGCGCCGCGGTCTCGGCCTCGTCGTAGCGGACCATGTCCTCGGACCAGCCGTACCGCGGCCAGGGCGCGGAGAACAGGGCGAGGGAGTGCACCCGGTCCGGGTGGGTGAGGGCGAAGTCCACCGCCACCCGGCCGCCCCAGGAGGCGCCGACCAGCCGGACGCGCTGGTGGCCGAGGTGGTCCAGCAGGCCGAGCAGGTCGTCGGCCTCGCTGAACGGCCCGCTCGGGATCGCGGACTCGCCGAAGCCGCGCAGGTCGTACCGGATGACGGTGTGCCGCTCCGCGAGCGCGGGCACGACCGCGTCCCACATGTGGTGGTCGGCGACACCGGCGTGCACGAGCACGACGGGCGGACCGTCACCGTCGACGGTGTAGAACAGGTGGCCGAGCTCGTCGGCGATGATCGACATCCGCAGATGATCTCAGGACACCTGCGCAGGTGTCACCCGGTTACCACGGGCACGCGAACGCGGGGACGGGCACGGGCACGCGGGGACGGGCACGGGCACGGGTACGGACTCGGGCACAGGCACAGGCACGGACTCGGACTCGGACGCAGGGGACGGGCCGCCGGGGCGTGTCTCCTTCGTCGCGGCGACCGGATGAGGACGGCGACGAGGTGGGGTGCGGCCTGGAACCGTTCCACGGCCCCGCGCAGCGGCCGTCCGTCATCGACGACACAACGGGCCGGCCGCGAAGGACCGGTGCCGGTCGCGGGGGCATGACGAGCGGGGCAACACGCCTCAGGCGACGCGCGCGGGGCGGGCGGGGCGGGCGGGGCGGGTCAGGGCGGCGGCGGCCACGGCGACGGCCGCGAGGGTGAGCAGCACCGCCCGGCCCCCGGAGGCCGTACCGGCCAGGTGGACGCCGAGTACCGGTAGCGCGGTGCCGAGCGCGGTGCCGAGGCTGCGCGCCATGTTGACCATCCCGCCGCCGACCGCCGAGCACTGGGCGGGGACGGCCCGCATCACCAGCGCGTTGTTGGCCGGCAGCAGCAGGCCCAGCCCGTAGCCGGCGAGCAGCAGCGGGACGGCCGCGCCCACGGCGGTGGTCGGCAGCAGGCCGAACAGCAGCAGACCGGCGCCGGCGAGCAGCGCGCCCGCGCGGCAGCGGCTGACGTCCGACCAGGTGCGCGGCAGCAGGGCGCCGCCCACCGTCGCCGCGACGGCGAACGCGGCGGGCAGCAGGGTGATCACCAGGCCCGCCCGGGACACCGGCACGCCCGCGCCGGTGAGCAGGACCGGGCCGAGCACCAGCGGGCAGAACAGCAGCAGGTAGCCGATCAGCGAGACCACCAGCCCGGACCGCACCCCCGGGGTGTTGACCAGGCCGGGGGCGAGGATCGGCCGGGAGGCCCGCCGTTCCTGCCGGACCAGGGCGAGGGCCAGGACGGAGGCGGTGAGCAGCAGCGCGGCGGCGGCCCAGCCGGGCAGCGGCAGGCCGGAGGCGGTGGAGAGGGCGAGCAGCAGGGCGGTGGTGGAGCCGGTGAGCAGCAGCAGGCCGAGCAGGTCGAAGCGGCCGTCCTCGGGGCGCGCGGACCGCTTCGGACGGCGCCGGCCGACGCGGGGCCGGTCGGCGACCGGTCCGCCGACAAGGGGTCGGCCGGCAACGGGTCGGCCCGCGCAGGGGCCGGCGGCGCGGGAGCGGGACGCCGTCCCGGGGTCCGGGGTCGCCCCGCTCCCGGTGCCCGTGCTCCGCGTGCGGGGCAGCAGGAACCAGCCCGCGAGGATGCCGAGCACGCCGATCGGCACGTTGATCCAGAACACCCACCGCCAGGAGGCGTGTTCGACCAGCAGCCCGCCGAGACTGGGGCCGAGGGCCAGGCCGAGGCCCTGGGCGGCGGCCTGGATGCCGAGGGCGCGCCGCATCGCGTGTTCCGGGACCCCGCGCGCCACCAGGGCGACGCTGTTGGCCTGCATCATGGCGCCGCCGACGGCTTGGACGCCCCGGAAGGCGACCAGCTCGCCGAGGCTGCCGGCGAGTCCGGCGCCGAGCGAGGCCAGGGCGAAGACGGCGAAGCCGCCGAGGTACATGGTCTTGCGGCCGACCAGGTCGGAGAGCCACCCGATCGGGGCGAGCAGGGCGACCAGGACCAGGAGGTAGGCGAGGGCGACCCATTCGACGGCCGCGAAGTCCGCGTGGAAGTGCTGGCCGAGGGCCGGGAAGACGAGGGCGGTGACGCTGGCGGTGAGCTGTCCGAGGAAGGCGCCGAGGCAGACGGTGCCGACGGCCAGCCAGTGGGCGTGGCGCCAACCGGCTATGCCCCGGGGCCGGGGCCGCTCGGTGAGCAGCCGCGCGGCGAGGGCGGTGGCGTTCATGCCACGAATATATCGGACGCAGACATGTTCCCTGAGCGAGCCGATCGCCCTGCGACAGACACCGGGACGACACACCGGACGGCGCCCCGGAGGGCGCCCCGCGCGCCACCCCGGCGCCGGCGCCCGACGTCGGACAGCGCTGCCGGACCCCCTCGTACCAGGGGATACGCTGTCCGCCATGCCGTCGTCACCACACGTTCCCGACCCCGCCACCGAACCTCCCGGAACGGCGGTCGAACACGCCCGGCGGCTCACCGACACCGTCACCCGGCTGCGCCGCGCCCTGCGCAGCAGCATCCGCACCGACTACCCGTGGGAGTCCCTGCCGATGGCGCAGGTCGAACTCCTCCAGACCCTGTCCGCCGCACCCCTGCGGGTCGGCGAACTCGCCGCCCGGCAGCGGCTCGCCCCCAACACCGTCAGCGGGCTGGTCGGCAAGCTCCTCGACGCCGGGTTCGTCGACCGCCAGGCCGACCCCGGCGACCGCCGCACCGCCCGGATCGCCCTCACCCCGGCCGGGCGGCGCCAGCTCGACGACTGGCAGCGCGCCCACGAGCGCCGCATCGCCGCCGCCCTCGACGTCCTCGCCCCGGCCGACCGCGAAGCCGTCGTGCACGCCCTGCCCGCCCTCGAACAGCTCGCGCTCGCCCTGGCCGACCCGGGCGCCGCCACCGACCAGGGCTGAACCGGGTCGGCCCCCGCGGGGGCCGGACGGGGCCGGGCCCGGGCCGGACGGGGCCGGACGGCGGGCGGGGCCGGACGGCGGGCGGGTCGGGGCCGCGAAAACCGCTGGTCGGAACGGTCCGCGGCGCACTACGGTGCCCGGCATGACCACGGCACAGGTCCTCATCGAACCCTGGACGGACACCGACCTGGCGCTGCTGCGCCGCGTCAACACCCCCGAGATGAAGCGGCACGTCGGCGGCCCGGAGACCGACGAGCAGCTCCTCGTCCGGCACCGACGCTACCTGGACTTCGTCCCGTCCGGCCTCGGCTGCATGTACCGGATCGTGCTGCTCCCCGAGGGCGAGGCCGTCGGCACCGTCGGCTACGGCACCCGGACCTGGCGGGGCGAGACCGTCCACGAGATGGGGTGGAACGTGCTGCCCGGGCACCAGGGCCGGGGCATCGCCGTCGCCGCCGCCCGCGCCGCCGTCGCGGCCGCCCGCCGCGAGGGCGCCCACCGCCACCTGCACGCCTTCCCCTCGGTGGACAACCCCGCCTCCAACGCGGTCTGCGCGAAGGCCGGGTTCACGCTGCTCGGCGAGACGGACTTCGAGTTCCCGCCCGGGCGGTTCATGCGCAGCCACGACTGGCGGGTGGACCTCCGGAGTCCGGAGGACTGAGCGGCCGGACGGCGGGACGCCGACGGCCGGACGGCGACGGCGGGAAGCGTCGGCCCGGCAGGAGCGGGACACCCGCAGCCGGGCGGGCCGCGTCAGAACAGCGTGCCGCTCTCCAACTCCAGCAGCCAGCGCTTGCGGTCCACACCGGCGGCGAAGCCGGTCAGCGAGCCGTTGGCCCCCATGACCCGGTGACAGGGCCGGACGATGAGCAGCGGGTTGGAGCCCACCGCCCCGCCGACCGCCCGGACCGCCCGCGGCGACTCCCCGGCCAGGTCGGCGAGCCGGCCGTAGGTGACGGTCTCGCCGTAGGGGATCTCGTCGAGGGCCGCCCAGATCCGCCGCCGGAACTCGGTGCCCACCGGGGCGAGCGGGAGGTCGAAGCCGGTGCGCTCGCCCGCGAAGTAGGCGGTCAGCTGGGCGACCGGCTCGGCCAGCGCCTCCGGGTCGAGGACCCAGTCGTCGGCGGGCTCGGCCAGTGCGTACTTCTGGCCGGGTGCGGTGACGGTGGCCAGCGCGGCCGGCCCGCCGTCCTCGGGCAGGACGCCGCTCAGCAGCAGCCGGCCGAGCGGGCTCTCCATGGTGGTGTAGACGGTGGTGCTCATGCCTGTGCGTTCTCCGTTCCGGTACTGGTGGTGCTCACGGGCCCGGCCCACAGCCGGTGGACGGCGTAGGAGCGCCAGGGCGCCCAGGCCTCGGCCGCGCGGGCGGCGTTCTTCGGGTCGCCGGGGGCGCCGAGCCGGACGAGTCCGTGCCTGACGCCCGCGTCGCCCGGGAGGAAGACGTCCGGGTCGGCGAGGGCCCGCATCCTCAGGTAGCCGACGGTCCACGGGCCGATGCCGGGCAGGGCCAGCAGGCTCGCCGCGGACTCCTCCCGGTCCACTCCGCCGTCGAGCCGGACCACGCCCTCGGCCAGGGCGGCGCAGAGGCCGGTGAGCGCCCGGCGGCGGGCGGCGGGCATCGCGAAGTCCTCCGGGTCCGCGGTGGCCAGGACCGCTGCGGTCGGGAAGAGCAGGTTCAGCCCACCGCTGGGTTCGGGCAGCGCGGCGCCGTACTTCCGGGCCAGCCGGCCGGCCAGCGTACGGGCGGCGCCGACGGTGACCTGCTGGCCGAGGACCGCGCGGACGGCGAGCTCGTGCGGGTCCACGTGGCCGGGCGAGCGAAGACCGGGGCGGGCGCGGACCAGCGGGCCGAGCACCGGGTCGGCGCCCAACTGCTCGTCGACCGCGTCCGGATCGGCGTCGAGGTCGAACAGGCCGCGCAGGCGCTGGACGGCGGTCGGCAGGTCGCGCAGGTCGGCGAGCAGCAGGCGGCAGTCCAGCCAGCCGCGGGTGCGCGGCTCGCCCGGCGCGAGGCCGTCGACCTCGGCGATGCCGTGACCGTACGGGAGGGCCAGGGTGCGGCGGTAGGTCCGGACGCCGGGGCGCTGCCCGGGGACGACCTCCTCGACGCCGGGGACGGCGCGCAGGGCCAGGAAGTCGATCAGGTGGTCGCTGTCGAGCGCGCCGCGGTAGGCCAGCCGGAGGGTGAGGCCACCGGCCGGGGCCGCCGTGCGGCGGCCGGCCGCGACCTCGGCCCGCAGGCCGCTCGGGGTGCGGTCGTAGACCTCGCGGACGGTGTCGTTGAACTGCCGGACGGAGGCGAAGCCGGCCGCGAACGCCACGTCGGTGACCGGCAGTTCGGTGGTCTGGAGCAGCAGGCGGGCGGTCTGGGCGCGCCGGGCGCGGGCCAGCGCGATCGGGCCGGCGCCGAGTTCGGCGGTCAGCTGGCGCTGGAGCTGCCGGGAGCTGTAGCCGAGGCGGCCGGCCAGGCCCGCCACGCCCTCGCGGTCCACCACGCCGTCGCCGATCAGGCGCATCGCGCGGCCGACCAGGTCGGCGCGGTGGTTCCACTCCGGCGATCCCGGCACGGAGTCGGGCCGGCAGCGCCGGCAGGCGCGGAAGCCCGCGCCCTGGGCGGCCGCGGCGCTGGGGTAGAAGACGCAGTTGACTCGTTTGGGGGTCACGGCGGGGCAGCTCGGTCGGCAGTAGATGCCGGTCGAGGTGACGGCCGTGAAGAAGACACCGTCGAAGCGGGCGTCGCGGCTGTCCACTGCTCGGTACCGGATGTCGTCGTCGATCACGCTGTCCAGTCTGCGGCACCGGGGAGGGGGTGACTGGCGGGAATCGGACATCGCCATGGGGGGCCCTCCCCCTCCCCCCTCCCCCACCCCACCCGCCACCCGCCACCCGCCACCCGCCACCCGCCACCCAGGGCCCACGGCCCACCCAGCCCGGACCACCCCGGCTCTCTGGGTCGCCGGGTGACCCTCGGCCACCGCCCGATAATCCCGGGCCCGGAGCAGCTGCGGCGGATACGCTCGCCCGAATGAGCGATCTGAGCACGCAGCCCTACACCGGCCCGGACGACCCCAGGATCGTCGCCATGCGCCCGGCCGAGTTCGCCTTTCCCGGTCCGCTGCGGGACGCCCTGGTCACGGCCGTCCTCAGCGGCGCGAAGACGAGCACCACCGGTCTGCTGACCGAGTACGAGGTCGCGGACGAGCCCCTCCCCCTGGTCGGGGAGCTGACCGCGGTGCTCGACTCGGCCGACCGCCGGATCGCCGTGATCGAGACCACGCACGTCCGGATCGTCCCGCTCTCCGAGGTCGACCTGCAGCACGCCCTCGACGAGGGCGAGGGGTACGACACGGTGGCCGCCTGGCGCTCGGCGCACGAGCGCTTCTGGCACGGCCCCGAGCTGCGCGGCGCCCTCGGTGACCCGGGCTTCACCGTGGACGACACCACCTCGGTCATCCTGGAACGCTTCCGCCTGCTGGCCGACCTCCGCTGAGCCGAGTGGCCCGCGCGGAGGCCGGTCACGGCCGGCGCGGGCCTGGTCAGCGCTTCACCGGACCTCCCGAGGCGCGCATCGACTTGGTGATCGTCTTCCACTTCTTGAGCCGCGCCGAGGCCAGGCGGGCGTCCGAGCGGGAGGCGATCCACTCGTTCTCGCGCTGGAGCTTGAGGTAGCTGTCCATCCGGCGCTGCGGCAGCGTGCCGTCGGCCAGAGCGGCCTGCACCGCGCAGCCGGGCTCGGTGTGGTGCCCGCAGTCGTGGAACCGGCAGTCCTCGGCCAGTTCGGCGATGTCGCCGAAGGCCATCTCCACGCCCTCGCCACCGTAGAGGCCGACCTCGCGCAGCCCGGGGGTGTCTATCAGCACGCCCCCGCCGGCCAGCGGGAACAGCTCACGGGTGGTCGTGGTGTGGCGGCCCTTCTGGTCGCCCTCGCGGGCTTCCTGGACGGCCATCACGGCGGTGCCCGCGAGGGTGTTGGTGAGCGTGGACTTGCCCACGCCGGACTGGCCGATCAGGGCCGTGGTGCCGGGGATGCAGGCGCGCAGCACGTCCATGCCCTCGCCCGTCTCGGCGCTGACCACGAGCACCGTCACGCCGGGCGCGATCGCCTCGACGTCGGCCCGGATGAACTCGGCGTCGTGCACCAGGTCGGCCTTGGTGAGGACGACCAGTGGTTCGGCGCCGGACTCCCAGGCCAGGGCGAGGAAGCGCTCGATCCTGCCGAGGTCGGGGTCGGCCGCCAGCGAGGCGGTGATCAGGACGGAGTCGACGTTGGCGGCCAGCACCTGACCGTCGGAGCGCTTGCCCGCCACCTTGCGGATGATCGCGGTGGAGCGCGGCAGCAGCGCGGTGACGGCGGCCATCGGCCGGGCGTGGAGGTCCACGGCGGCCCAGTCGCCGGTGCACGGGCAGTTGATCATGTCGGCGTCGCCCACCGGCCGGGTGTCGAGCCGGACGGTGCGCGGCTCGCCGGTGTCCGGGTCGGCGAGCACGGCGTCGCACTGGCCGCGGTCGACCCGGACGATCCGGGCCGGGAGCAGCCCGGCCTCGACGTACGGGGCGAACTGCTCGGCGAGGTCGGACGTCCAGCCGTACCCGGCCAGCGGCGCGTCACCGGAGGACGGCGACGAAGAAGGGGAAGAAGAGGAAGAGGAAAGAGGGAACGACGAAGTGGAGGCAGCGTTGAACAACGCAGTGTGCCCTTCGGGAGGAGATGGTCCCGGCGGGCTGCGGCTGGCGCGGAGAGGTCAGCCGGCGGCCGGGATGAGGAGGTGAACGCGCGTACTGCCCAGGGCAGCTATCGGGGCAACGACAACCACGGGGGCCACCTCCTGCTCTCTACTCCTCGGGCGGCCTCTCGGCGCCCGAACCGGACGTGCCAAACGCTAGCGGAGCGGGGCGCTCCCGCCAACGGGTTTTTGACCTGCACGAATGCGGGGGCGAGGGCGGGATGAACCCCACGAGGGGCAAAGTTTGGCCCTGCCTGCGCCCTGCCTGCGCCCCGCCGGCGCCCCGCCTGTGCCCTGCCTTCGCCCCGCCGAGCCCCGCCCGCCGGACCCCGGCGTCCCGCCCGGCCCTACCCGCCGTACCGGTGCTTGAGGTTCGGGTCGTCCAGCCACCAGGGCCGCATCCCGGCCTCCTCCTCGGCCGGCCGCCCCTCCTCCAGCGCCTCCGCCGCGGCCGCCTCGAAGCGGGCGTCCAGCTCGGCGTCCACCGCCTCGGTCTCCTCCCGCCCCTGCACCACCATCCGCCGCACCAGGGCGGCGAGGAACGGCAGCCCGACCAGGTCGCCCAGCACCCACAGCGCGTTGCCGCCCCAGGTCTGGTCCTGCGCGAGGCTCGGCCCCCACGGCCGCCCGAGCGCCACGTAGTAGTGCTCGGCGACCAGGTGCCCGCCGTAGATCAGCACCAGCCCGAGCGCCGCGTCGAAGATCACCTCGGCGAAGGTGATGAACAGCCCGACCAGGTGCGGGTACTCGTGCCCGACCGGGTCGATCTGCAGCCGCGGCCAGAAGTACGCCAGGCCGAGCAGCACCAGCGCCAGGTGCAGCAGCACGTTCCCCGCCGCGCTGGACACCGACTCCTCGTACCAGGGCGTGCAGTACAGCAGCCACGGCGGCGCCATCAGCAGAGCGGTGGAGACAGCCGGGAACATCAGCACCTTGGACGGCCGGCTGCGCAGCGCCCGCAGGACGCGCTCGCGCCGGGCCGGCGGCGCGGCCGCGACCAGCAGCGAGACCGGCGCACCGAGCGCGAGCAGCAGCGGCACGACCATGAGCAGCAGCACGACCTGCACGGCCCGGTCGGTGAACAGCACGCGTTCGTAGACGCCGAGCCCGGAGCAGGTGCACCAGATCCAGAGCAGCAGCCCGCCGAGGAAGGCGGCGGTGCGGGAGGGCTGCCAGCGCGGGCCCCCGGCGCGGCGGACGGAGCGCACCGCGGACAGGTACCAGCCGGCGAGCAGCACGGAGAGGCCGAGCACCAGCGGTTCGGCCGTCCACGAGGTGGCGAGGTCGGACCACTGCCAGGGGGGCGGGCCGCTGTAGGCGAGTTCCCGCACCGCGCCGTCCATCCGTCCACCTCGTTCGCCCGCTGCCGGTCCGCCGCCGCACCGGCGTCCCGGATCGCGGCCCCCGCTCCGGAGGTCGCGCGGGCCCGGCGCCGTGCCCGGCCATGATGGCCCCCCGGCCGACCCCCGCCCGCGCCCGGGCCCCACCTCTATACCTGCACCAGGACAAGGCTTTACCAGGCCCCGGACAAAGCCTTGCCCGGGCAAAGTTCTGGTCTGGTCACCCGCCTCCGCGCAACCGCCGGGGCGCCCGTCCCGTCTGGCAGGATGCACCGTCGGCGGTAGCGGCCACGGGGTCATGACAAGGGGACGACAAGGGTGCTCAGCACTGCACGCAGCGAGGGCCGCCGCCTGGCGGGGCGCCACCGCAACATCGAGCTCGGTCTGCTGGCGCTCGCGGTGGCCGTCTGCCTGGCGGGCCACGTCGACGCCGATCTGGCGCTGACCGGGGCGATGCCGCACGGTCTGCTGGTGCACGCGCTGGCCCTGGGCGGGCTGGCCGGGGCGGCCCACCTGGCGGTGCGCCGGTTCGCCCCGTACGCGGATCCGCTGATCCTGCCGCTGGGCGTCTTCCTGACCGGCTTCGGCCTGATGCTGCTCGACCGGCTGGACGTCTCGTACAAGGCGGTGCACGCCGCGAAGGGCGACTACCAGAAGCTGCCGGCCGCGCCCTCGCAGTTGATGTGGGTGTTCATCTCGGTCGCGGTGGCGATCGGGCTGATCGTGCTGATCAAGCACCACCGGTTCTTCCAGCGGTACGTGTACCTGCTGATGACCGGCGCGCTGATCCTGCTGGCGGCGCCGGCCTTCTTCCCCGGCCGGGCGGAGGACTTCGGCGCGAAGCGCTGGATCCGCCTGTTCGGGCTCTCCTTCGAGCCGGACGAGTTCGTGAAGGTCGCGATCACGATCTTCTTCGCCGGCTACCTGATGGCCTCCCGGGACGCACTGGCGCTGGCCGGCCGGAAGGTCTGGGGGCTGACCCTGCCGCGCGGACGGCACGCCGGCCCGGTGCTGGCGATCTGGGTGGTCAGCCTGCTGGTGCTGGTCTTCGAGCGCGACCTCGGCACCTCGCTGATCTTCTTCGGCGTCTTCGTCGTGATGCTGTACGTGGCGACCGAGCGGACCAGCTGGGTGGTGCTCGGCGTCCTGATGGCCGTCGGCGGCGCGGCGGTGGTCGGCACGGTGGAGCCGCACGTGCACGGGCGCGTCGAGGCCTGGCTGCACCCGCTGGACATCTACAAGGAGCACCACGACCCGGCAATCATCTCCGACCAGCCCGCGGAGGCGCTGTTCAGCCTCGGCACCGGACACCTGACGGGGACGGGCCTGGGCTCGGGACGCCCCTGGCTGATCGGGTTCGCCGGGCGCAGCGACTTCGTCTTCACCACGATCGGCGAGGAGCTGGGCCTGGCCGGGGTGACGGCCGTGCTGCTGGTCTACCTGCTGCTGGTCCAGCGCGGGCTGCGCACGGCGGTCGGGCTGACCGACCCCTTCGGCAAGCTGCTCGCGGCCGGGCTGTCGACGGCGCTGGCGCTGCAGGTGTTCGTGGTGGTCGGCGGGGTGAGCGGGCTGGTCCCGCTGACGGGCAAGGCGCTGCCGTTCCTGGCGGCGGGCGGCTCGTCGCTGCTGGCGAACTGGCTGATCGTGGCCCTGCTGATCAAGCTGAGCGACTCGGCCGGGCGCACGGCGCTGGAGCCGGCCCAGCCGGGCCCGGAGCCGCTCCCGGTCCAGGCCGGCCGTCCCGACCGGTCGGCGGCCCCGGGCGGACCGGCGACGGGCACCCCGCCGGTGGGGACCCCGACACCCGGCACCCCGACCTACGGGACGCCGACGCCCGCGGACCCGGCCGGCTCGCACGCCCCTGCCGAGGCGTCCCCGTTCGGCCACCCCCCGGCCCCGCACGGGCCGCGCGCCCCGAACCTCCCGTTCCCGCCGAACCCCGCCACCGCCTGACCCCGTCCCGCCCGCGCAACCCCGGGAGGGGCCCGGGCCGGCACCGGACGACGACAGGGCCTCCCCGCACCCGCGGGAGAGGCCCTGCCGCACGTCCCGGCCTACGAACCAGCCCCACGGACCAGCCCGACGGGCCGGGCCCTGCCGACCCCGCCCTGCCGTGCTCCCGGCCCCAGCCGGACCCCGGCCCCCACCGGCCCCCGCCGGCCTCCGCCGCCATTCCCTACTGCTGCTCCCACGGCGGCTTGGGCGGGTAGCTGGGCGCCGGCCGCTCCGGCGGAGGCCCGGCCGGCCGGTCGCTGTCCGGCGGCGGTGGCCCGGGCCGGTGGTGGGGCCCGCCGCGGGCGGTGAGCCGGCCGCGGACGTTGTCGGCGGCCAGCACGTCGGCCCAGCGTTCCGGGTACTCGGAGGGGACGTCGGCCTCGGTGTCGTCGCCCTCGTCCTCCCACTCCTCCTCGGCCCCCTCGGCGAGGCCGAGTTCGCGGGCGCGCCGGGCCCGTTCGACGGCGCGCCGGGCGGCGACCTCGCGCACGACGGCGGCGGCGGCCTCCTCGTGGGCGCGCTCGTTCTCGGCGCGGGCGTCGGCGGTCTCCAGGGTGGGCCAGCGGCGGTCTATGGCGGCGTTCATGGCGGCGCCGATGAGGACGGCCAGGGCGACCACGAAGATCCACAGCAGGACGGCCACCGGCGCGGCCAGCGAGCCGTACACCGTGGGGCCCTCGACCGAGCTGACCAGGTAGATCCGCAGCGCGACGCTGCAGACGACCAGCACCACCAGGGCGACCAGGGCGCCGGGGATGTCCTCGCGCCACGGGGTGGAGACGGGGACGGCCAGGTGGTAGAGGGTGGTCAGGGAGACGATCAGCAGCAGGATCGCGACCGGCCAGTAGGTGGCGCCGACCAGCCCCGCGACGCCCGGCACGGCGTTCTCGATCAGGCCCGGACCGGCCATCAGCAGCGGCAGCACGAGGGAGCCGATGACGAGGGCGCCGAGGTAGAGGCCGAGGGACATCAGCCGGGTCTTGACGATGCCGCGCTTGCCGTCGAGCCCGTACATGACGGTGATGGTGTCGATGAAGATGTAGAGCGCTCTGGAGCCGGACCACAGCGACAGCAGGAAGCCGATCGAGATGAGGTCGGGCCGGGTGTGGTCGAACACCTGGTTCAGCAGCGGGACGACGACCTGCGTGACGGAGGAGTCGGACAGCACCGTTCCGGAGGCCGAGACGATGTCGTGCTTGAGCCGGTCGATGGTGCCCGCGCCGAGGAACTCGTCGAGGTAGCCGAGGGTGCCGGCCAGGCCGAGCAGCAGCGGTGGGATCGACAGCAGGGTGAAGAAGGCCGCCTCCGCGGCGAGGCCGGTGACCCGGTACTCGACGCAGGTGTTGGTGGTGTCCCTGACGAGTTCCCACGCCGTGCGGCGCCAGGTGGCCTGTTTGGCCGCGCGCCGGGAGCCCTTGCCCCGGCGCCGGGACGGCCGTTCGGGGGTCGGTCTGCTCGTATCGCCTGCTGCTTGCACAGGGCTAACGGTATCGGGCCGGGCCCGCGCGGTTGATCTCCCCCGGGGTACGGTCGCACGGGAGGCCCCGGGGCCGGGAGCGGCGGGAACCTCCGCGAGTCTCACATGACGAAACCTCAGCGTCCACAATGCGGATGTTAGTGGACCGCGAGTCCCACGCCGTGCGAATCTCTTGCCATGTCTAGCGCCGGAACCACCCTGGTAGGTCGACTCCACGTCGACCTCCTCCGCGTGTCCAGCGCCATCTGTCCGGTGATCTGAGCCCACCCCGCCGCACCACCGCACCCGGCGCCATCCACCTCGCCGTCCCCGCTGAAGCGGACGCGCAGGCGCCCGCCCGGCCACGGTCACTGCTCTCTCCGGCCCTGGGAAAACCCGCAGGTCACAGCAGCCCCGCCCCGCCGAGCACGCCCAGCGACCAACCCGGCGTCAGAGCCACCTGCCCCGAAGGACTTCACCATGGCCACCACTCCCGAGACCACCGAGCCCGCGGCCGACCGCGCGCCCGCGCGCCGCCCCGCGGCGCCGCGCAAGGTGACCCGCCACCGCGGTGAGGGCCAGTGGGGCATGGGCCACCACACCCCCCTGAACGCCAACGAGCAGTTCAAGAAGGACGACGACGGTCTCAATGTGCGGACACGCATTGAGACGATCTACGCGCACCGGGGCTTCGACTCGATCGACCCGGCGGACCTGCGCGGCCGGATGCGCTGGTGGGGCCTGTACACCCAGCGCAAGGAGGGCATCGACGGCGGCAAGACCGCGATCCTGGACCCGCACGAGCTCGACGCCGAGTACTTCATGCTCCGCGTGCGCATCGACGGCGGCCGGCTGACCGTCGCCCAGCTGAAGGCGATCGCCGAGGTCTCCGAGCAGTACGGCCGCAACACCGCCGACCTGACCGACCGCCAGAACGTGCAGTACCACTGGATCCGGATCGAGGACGTCCCGGCGATCTGGCAGAAGCTGGAGGCCGTCGGCCTCTCCACCACCGAGGCCTGCGGTGACACCCCGCGCGTCATCCTCGGCTCCCCGGTGGCCGGCATCGCCGAGGACGAGATCATCGACGGCACCCCCGCCATCGACGAGATCCAGCGCCGCTTCATCGGCAACAAGGACTTCTCCAACCTGCCGCGCAAGTTCAAGTCCGCCGTCTCCGGCTCCCCGCTGCTGGACGTGGCGCACGAGATCAACGACATCGCCTTCGTCGGCGTCGTCCACCCCGAGCACGGCCCCGGCTTCGACCTCTGGGTCGGCGGCGGCCTCTCGACCAACCCCCGCCTCGGCGTGCGACTGGGCGCCTGGGTCCCGCTGGACGAGGTCGCCGACGTCTACGGCGGCGTCATCGGCATCTTCCGCGACTACGGCTACCGCCGGCTGCGCAACCGCGCCCGGCTGAAGTTCCTGGTGGCCGACTGGGGCCAGGAGAAGTTCCGTCAGGTGCTGGAGGACGAGTACCTCGGCCGCCGCCTGGTCGACGGCCCCGCACCCGCCGAGCCGGTCGCCCGCTGGCGCGACCACGTCGGCGTCCACAAGCAGAAGGACGGCAACTACTACATCGGCTTCGCGCCGCGCGTCGGCCGCGTCGACGGCCGGCTGCTCGGCCAGATCGCCGACCTCGCCGCCGCCCACGGCAGCGACCGGCTGCGCACCACCGCCGAGCAGAAGATGCTGATCCTCGACGTCGCCGAGGACCAGGTCGAGTCCGTGGTGGCCGGCCTGGAGGCGCTCGACCTGCGGGTCACCCCGTCGCCGTTCCGCCGCGGCACCATGGCCTGCACCGGCATCGAGTACTGCAAGCTCGCCATCGTCGAGACCAAGGAGCGCGGCCGCACGCTCATCGACGAGCTGGAGAAGCGCCTGCCCGACTTCTCCGAGCCGCTGACCATCAACATCAACGGCTGCCCGAACGCCTGCGCCCGCATCCAGGTCGCCGACATCGGCCTCAAGGGCCAGCTCGTCACCGACGAGGACGGCAACCAGGTCGAGGGCTACCAGGTGCACCTGGGCGGCGCGCTGGGCCTGGAGGCCGGTTTCGGCCGCAAGGTCCGCGGCCTCAAGGTCACCAAGGAGGGCCTGCCGGACTACGTCGAGCGCGTCCTGACCCGCTACCAGGCCGACCGCGCCGAGGGCGAGCGCTTCGCCCAGTGGGCGGCCCGGGCCGGCGAGGAGCAGCTGTCGTGACCGCGCACCGGGAGAAGCGGGGTGCCCGATGAGCGAGCGTGCCGCGCCGTTCTTCTGTCCCTACTGCGGGGACGAGGACCTGCGCCCCTCCGAAGCCGGGCACGGGGCCTGGGAATGCCACGGGTGCCGCCGCGCATTCCAGTTGAAGTTCCTCGGCCTGCTGTCCGCGACCAACCACGGGGGTCCGTCCGATGACCAGCGCAACGACTGACTACGAGGCGATCGCCACCACCGCCGCACGGGAGCTGGAGGAGGCCACGGCGCAGGAGATCCTGCGCTGGGCCGCCGACACCTTCGGCAGCCGGTTCTGCGTCACCTCCTCGATGGAGGACGCGGTGGTCGCCCACCTCGCCTCCTCGGTGTTCCCCGGCGTGGACGTCGTGTTCCTGGACACCGGCTACCACTTCGCAGAGACCATCGGCACCCGTGACGCGGTGGCCGCGACCATGCCGGTCAACGTCATCACGCTCCAGCCGCTGCGCACGGTGGCCGAGCAGGACGCCGAGCACGGACCGCACCTGCACGACCGCGACCCGGACCTGTGCTGCGCGCTGCGCAAGGTCGAGCCGCTGAACCGCGGCCTCGGCGGCTACGACGCCTGGGCCACCGGCGTACGGCGCGACGAGTCCCCGACCCGGGCGAACACCCCGGTGGTGGCCTGGGACGCCAAGCGCCGCAAGGTCAAGATCGCCCCGATCGCCCGCTGGACGCAGGAGGACGTCGACGCCTACGTCGCCGCCAACGGCGTGCTGCTCAACCCGCTGCTGTGGGAGGGCTACACGTCCATCGGCTGCTCGCCGCTGTCCTGCACCCGCAAGCCCGCGGAGGGCGAGGACGCCAGGGCCGGCCGCTGGTCCGGCTCGGGCAAGACCGAGTGCGGCATCCACCTCTGACCCACCGCCACCGCCGTTCCGGCACCGCACCCTCCCCCTCTCCGACCCACCGCCACCTACCGACGAAGGACTCCACCGTGACCACAGTTCACACCCCGGCCGCCGCGGCCGCAGCCGCAGGGGCGGCCCGCGCGGCCGGCCCCTGCGAGCGCGGCGCCACCGTGTGGCTGACCGGGCTGCCGAGCGCGGGCAAGACCACGCTCGCCTTCGCCCTGGCCGGGCGG
>NZ_JBIWPA010000037.1:0-90606 GCF_044768035.1 Kitasatospora sp. NPDC101176 | reverse complement strand
GCGGCGTGCAGGGCCTCCTCGGCGATGCCGGAGGCGTAGGAGGCGCCGCCGCCGCCGTGGACGTGCAGGTCGACGAAGCCGGGGACGAGGGTGTGTCCGGTGAGGTCGAGGTCGCCGGGCTCGGGCTCGCCGCCGAGGCCGGCGATGGCGGTGCCCTCGACGGTGAGTCGGCCGCCCTCGACGACGCCGCCGGGCAGGACCAGCCGGGCGCCGGCCAGAGTGATGCGGTCCGCGGTCACGCGGTCACCTCCAAGGTGAGCAGATCCCAGGCGAGCAGGCCGGCGCCCAGGGACGCGGCGGTGTCTTTGAGCATGGCCGGTACGACCTTCGGGGGCATCTGGAAGGTCAGGCGCTCGGTGACCGCCGCGCGCAGCGGGGTGAGGAGGGTGTCGCCGGCCTCGGCCAGCCCGCCGCCGACGATCACCGTGGACGGGTCGAGCAGGCTCTGGGCGAGCACGATGCCGTCGGCGAGGGCGTCGACGGCGCGCTGCCAGACCGCGAGCGCGCGGGCGTCCCCGGCGTCCACCGCGGCGGCGCAGGATGCTGCGTCGGCGTCGGGGTCGCCGCAGGCCTCGGCCCAGGCGCGGGAGACGGCGGAGGCGGAGGCGAGCGTCTCCAGGCAGCCGCGGGCGCCGCAGCCGCACTGCGGTCCGCCGGGGCGGACCACGACGTGGCCGATCTCGCCGCCGTAGCCGTGCGCGCCGGCCTCGATCCGGCCGCCGATGCCGATGGCGCCGGCGATGCCGGTGCCCAGGGCGATGAACAGGAAGCGGTCGACACCGCGGCCGGCGCCGATCCGGCCCTCGGCGAGGCCGCCGGAGCGCACGTCGTGGCCGAGCGCGACCGGCATCGCGGAGCCGTCGGGGCCGGCCAGCCGCTCGCCCAGCAGGCTGCGCAGCGGGAGGTCCCGCCAACCGAGGTTGGCGGAGTAGACGGCGATGCCGTTCCTCTCGTCGATCGTGCCCGGGACGGCGACGCCGGCGGCGAGCGGGGCGACGCCGAAGCGGCTGCGCCCCTCGTCCGCGAGGTCGGCGGCGAAGTCGAGGATGGCGGCGACCACGGCGTCCGTGCCGTGCTCCCGCCCGGTCGGTCGGCGTGCTTCGAACAGCACGGAGCCGTCCTGGGCGAGCAGCGCGGCCTTCATGCCGGTGCCGCCTACATCGAGTGCGATGACGTGCTTCACGGAGGACAGTTTCCCCTGGCTGGTAGAAGAGGTCTAGTCCAGTTGTCGGATTGGTCTGGTCCAGAACGGGTGAGCTTTGTCGCAGCTGCGGGCGGTGTGCGGGGCTTTGCGCCGGGCGGCGCGCGGTCACCTCCTGTTGCGCATCGTGCAACGACCTCCGCACTTCGATAACTACTCGGCGGGCCCGGCGTAGTGGTGTGGACCACCGCCCGCTCGATTTGGCAGTGTTGCCGCCTCCCCCCTGCCGGATTCCCCCGTTCGGCCGCAGTCCTCCCCCCGAAGGCGGTACCCGCGTTGAACAGGCGCGCCCACGTTCCCACCCGTGTCCTCGGCACCACGCTGGCCGGCGCGCTGGTGCTCACCGCGGTCAGCGCGTGCGGCGGGCAGGGCGACGGGACGGTCACCCTCAAGCTGGTCGCAGCCGACTACGGGGAGAACGCCGACACCGGCTCCAAGCGGTACTGGGACGAGGTCGCGCGCGGCTTCGAGGCGGCGAACCCCGGGATCAAGGTCGACGTCGAGGTCGACAGCTGGACCGACATCGGCAAGAAGGTCGACGACATGATCGCGGCCGGCAAGTCCCCCGACCTGCTGCAGACCGGCGGCTTCGCCGACCAGGTCGCCGCGGACCGGCTCTACCCGGCCGGCGACGTGCTCTCGATGGACACCCAGGCCAAGTTCCTGGACACCTTCTCGCACGCCGGCCAGGTGCTCGGCACGCAGTACGGCATCCCGTTCGTCTCGTCCTCCCGGGTGCTCTTCTACAACAAGGCGGTCTTCCGCCAGGCCGGCATCACCCAGCCGCCGGCCACCTGGAACGAGCTGCGCCAGGCCGCCGAGAAGATCAAGGCCAAGGTGCCGGGCGTGACCCCGTACGGGCTGCCGCTCGGACCGGAGGAGGCCCCGGCCGAGTCCATGCTGTGGACGCTCAGCGGCGGCGGCAGCCTCTCCGACGACGTCGGCAACTACACCATCGACAGCAACCAGAACCAGGCCACCTTCGGCTGGCTGAAGAGCAACCTGGTGGCCACCGGGCTGACCTACGCCGACCCGGGCAGGATGAACCGCACCCCGGTGTTCCAGGACTTCGCGGCGGGGAAGGTCGCGATGCTGAACGGGCACCCGACGCTGCTGCGGATGGCGACCGCCGGGAAGATCGACTTCGGCACCGCGCCGATCCCGAAGAAGGACGGCGTGACCAAGACCGGGAGCCTCGGCGTCGCGGACTGGATGATGGCGTTCAAGGCCAACGGGCACAAGAACGAGATCAAGAAGTTCCTGTCCTTCGCCTACACCCGCGAGTACCAGCTGAAGTTCGACGAGCAGTACAACCTGCTGCCGGTCACCCAGGACGCGTTCGCGCAGATGACCTCGGACCCGAAGCACGAGGACCTGAAGCAGTTCGCCGCCGGGCTCGGCAACGCCAGCTTCTACCCCTTCGGGGACCCGGCCTGGGGCGACGTCAGTAACCGGATCAAGGCCGGCATCGGGCAGGCCGTCACCGGGGACCCGAAGCAGGTGCTCACCGGCCTGCAGGACGCGGCGGTCAAGGAGGCGGCCCGGGTCCGCAAGTGAACCCGGGCCGGTGGGGGAGCCGCCCCGCGGACGCGGGTTCGAGGACGGGCCCTACGGGAGCGTGATGGCGTAGGCCTTCCGGAGGGTCTCGTGGACGGTCCAGGTGGTCCGGTCGCCCTCGCGCAGCACCGCGCAGTCGCCCGGGCCGACCTCCAGGGTCGGGCCGCCCTCGACCTCGATGGTGGCCCGGCCGCTGAGCACCACGAACATCTCGTCGGCCTCGACGTCGGTGACCACGCCCGGGGTGATCTGCCAGATGCCGCGCAGCTGGCGGCCGTCGGGGGACTCGGCGAGGACCCTCCCGGAGACCTCCGGGGAGCCGGAGACGATCTGCGCGGGGTCGAGCGGGTCGGGTTCGAGGTCGGCGGTGGGGATGTGCACGGCGAAGCTGGGCGTGGTCATGGTGCCGACGCTATCCGGGGTGCCAAGTGCGCGGAGGACGCAGAGTGTGTCGGGGTTCCGCGCGAGAATGACACTCCGTAGTGAGGGCGGAGGTGTCCTGGTGGGCGAGCTGAGTGAGCGGGACGTGGCGGTGCTGGCGCTGGAGGGGCGGCAGTGGCGCACGGCCGGGGCGAAGGAGCGGGCGATCCGGGAGGAGCTGGGGATCTCCTCCACCCGGTACTACCAGCTGTTGAACGCGATGCTGGACCGGCCGGAGGCCCTGGCGCACGCGCCGGTGCTGGTGAACCGGCTGCGGCGGATCCGGGAGGCTCGCCGGGCCGCGCGCTGAACCGCGTGGGCCGCGCCGCGCCGCGCCACGTCGCGTCGCGCCGGTCGCGCTGCGCCGCGCCGCTCGCGGTGGGTGCCGCCGGACGGGTTGGGTGGGAGTCGGGCAGCGGGGTATGGCTCGGGCATGGGCTTCGAAGAGACGTGGACGCCGGTCACTGCGGCCGGGCGGGACGGAGTGCGGGCGATCCTGGAGGCGCCCGGGGGCGCGGTGATCGCCCTGGACTTCGACGGGACCTTGGCGCCGATCGTGCCGGACCCGGACCGGGCCAGGGCGCATCCCGGCGTGGTGGCCGCCCTGCGGGCCCTGGGCCCGCGGGTGCGGGCCGTGGTGGTGGTGACCGGCCGCCCGGCCGCCCTGGCGGTGGAGTACGGGGGCCTGGCCGGGCTCCCCGGGGTGGTGGTGCTCGGGCACTACGGCGCCGAGCGCTGGGAGGACGGCGAGGTGAGCGCGCCGCCGGTGCACCCCGGGGTGGTGCGGGCCAGGGCGGCGCTGCCCGGACTGCTGGCCGAGACGGGGGCGCCCGACGGGACGTGGGTGGAGGACAAGGGGCGCTCGCTGGCGGTGCACACCCGGCGCACGGACGCGCCCGAGGAGGCGCTGGAGCTGCTGCGCGGGCCGGTCGGCGAGCTCGCGGCGGGGCTCGGGCTGGTGGTGGAGCCCGGGCGGCTGGTGCTGGAGCTGCGGCCGCCCGGGGTCGACAAGGGGGCGGCGCTGACCGGCTTCCTGCGTGAGCGCGCGGCGCGGTCGGTGCTGTACGCGGGCGACGACCTCGGGGACGTGGCGGCCTTCGCGGCGGTGGAGGAGCTGCGCGGCGAGGGTCTGGCGGGCCTGCTGGTGTGCAGCGGCGCGGTGGGGGACGCGCCGGTGCGCGAACTCGCCGACCGGGCGGACCTGGTGGTCCCGGGCCCGGCCGGCGTGGTGGAGCTGCTCGAAGGGTTGGCCCTGGCGCTCACGGCGCACTGAGCCGGTCGCTCACGGCGTGTCGAGCCGGTCGCTCACAGCGCGTCGAGCTGGTCCAGGAACCACTGCTGCGGGGGGAGTGCGGTGGCCGCCGCCGCGAGGCGCTTGGTGCGGTCGGCGCGCTCCTCCTCCGCCATGGTGAGGCCCGCGTGCAGGGCGTCCGCGGTGGCGATGACGTCGTAGGGGTTGACGGTCAGGGCGTCCTCGGCCAGCTCGGCGTGCGCGCCGGCCTCGCGGGAGAGCACCAGGGCGCAGCCGTGGTCGGAGACCACCGGGACCTCCTTGGCGACCAGGTTCATGCCGTCCCGGATCGGGTTGACCAGGGCGACGTCGGCGAGCCGGTAGGCGGCCAGGGAACGCGGGAAGTCGTCGTCGACGTGCAGGATCAGCGGCTTCCAGGTGTCGGTGGCGAACTCGGCGTCGATCTCCCCCGCGAGCCGCCGGACCTCGGCGGTGTAGGCCCGGTACTCGGCGAGGTCGGTGCGGGACGGGTAGGCGAAGGCGATGTGCACCACCCGGTCGTGCCACTCGGGGCGGGTCCGCAGCAGGTGCCGGTAGGCCTGGAGGCCGCGGACGATGTTCTTGCTCAGCTCGGTGCGGTCGACGCGGACGATGGTGCGGCGCCCGCCGACGGCCTCCCGCAGGACGGCCAGGCGCTCGTCCACGTCGGGGCGGTGGGCGCGCTCGCGCAGGAAGTCGGCGTCGGCGCCCAGCGCGTGGACGCCGAGCCGGGTGGTCCGGGTCTCCCCGGCCGAGGGCCCGGGGAGGGTGACGGTGAGGGCCTCGCGGTCGACGACGGCGCCCAGCAGCTCCTCGCAGCAGTCGGCGAAGGCGAGCGCCCAGCGCCGGGTGAGGAAGCCGGCCCGGTCGGCGCCCAGGATGCCGGTCAGGACGGCCCGGGCGACGTCGTCGGGCAGCAGCCGGTAGTAGTCCGGCGGCGCCCAGGGGGTGTGCGAGAAGTGGCCGATCCGCAGGTCGGGGCGGGCGGCGCGGAGCAGGGCCGGGGTCAGCGACAGGTGGTAGTCCTGGACGAGGACGGCGGCGCCGGGGGCCGCCTCGGCGGCGAGGGCCTCGGCGAAGGCGGTGTTGTACGCCGTGTAGGCGGCCCACTCGGTGCGGAAGTCCGCGTCGAAGGAGGGGGCGGTCGGGGTCGCGTACAGCAGGTGGTGGACGAACCAGAGGGTGGAGTTGGCGACGCCGTTGTAGGCGCGGGCGAAGGTGTCCGGGTCGATGTCGAGCATCCGGACGGCCTGTCCGCCGACGTCGTGCCCGGCGCGGTCGAGGCGGCCATCCGGGGCCTCGGCGGCTGCTCTGCGGTCGGCCGCGCCGAGGGCGGCGCAGACCCAGACGGCGTTCGGGTCGTCGATGGCGGAGAGGCCGGAGACCAGGCCCCCGCCACCGCGCCGGAGGGTCAGCGTGCCGTCGTCAGCGGTTCCGAACGACACCGGTCCCCGGTTGGAGGCCACCAGGACGGGGGCGGTGCCGGTCGCGCTCGAACGTTCGGTCGTGAGATCGCCCATGGTTGGTACGTTGCCGTGGCCCCGGGGCGGCAAACCCCTCAGTGCCGGGTCGCGTACTCGGGCACGGTGTGCATCGGGGGGCGCTCGACGGCCGTCACCGGGTGGGTGTGGGCGGTGAACTCCCGGGTCCGCGGGTCCCGGGTGAACTGGGTCAGCAGCGGGTGGACCAGGTCGGCGGAGGCCTTCAGCCGGTGGGTGCGGTCGAGCCGTTCCAGGGCGGTGCGGTAGATGGTGGCGGCCATCCGGCCGAGCGCCTGGCCGTCCTGGTGCCGGTGGTGCCGGACCCCGACGTCCACCTGGGCGAGGGCGTCCAGTCCGACCGCCTCCAGCGCGTCCACCAGGAGGCCGAGCTCGACGCCGTAGCCGGTCGGGAAGGGGAGCCGTTCGAGCAGCGAGCGGCGCGCGGCGTACTCGCCGCCCAGCGGCTGGACGAAACCGGCGAGTTCCGGCCAGTGCAGGTTCAGCAGCGGGCGGGCGACCAGTTCGGTGACCCGGCCGCCGCCGGACGGCACGACGGCGCCGCCACCCGTGGCCGAGCCGTCGAGCGACACCTCCAGCGGGCGGTCGTACATGGCCTTGACCAGCTGGATGTCCGGTTCGGTGAGCAGCGGGCCGAGGATGCCGGAGACGAAGGCCGGGTCGAACTCGCGCAGGTCGGCGTCGACGAAGCAGACGATGTCGCCGCGGGTCACCAGCAGTGAGCGCCAGAGCACCTCGCCCTTGCCGGGGACGGCCGGGATCCGCGGCAGGACGGCGTCGCGGTGCACCACCCGGGCGCCCGCCCCCGCCGCGACGGCGGCGGTGGCGTCGGTGGAGCCGGAGTCGACCACGACGAGCTCGTCGACCAGCGGGACGCGCTCCATCAGCTCGCGCCGGACCGTCCGGACGATGTCGCCGACGGTGGCCTCCTCATCGAGGGCGGGGAGCACCACGCTGACCGTGTGACCGGTGCGGCGCTTGGCCTCCAGCAGGGTGCGCACCGGCCGGTCGGCCGCGCTCCACGAGCGGCGGCGCAGCCAGGACGCCGCCTGCGGGAGGAGCGCGGGGATCGGTTCGGCGGGCACGTGACTCTCCTCGGCGGGATCGGGTGGGACGCGTCATCTCGCGTGGCGGACGGTCCCGTTCGGCGTTGACGCCTTCGGATACAGTCTTCGTACAGCGGTCGGACCTTTGCACGCCGGGGTCACCGTTGAGCGCCACCACAATTTCACAAGCTCATCCAGAGGGACTGAGGGAACGGCCCGTTGACGTCCCGGCAACCTTCTCGCTCGGCTGTCGTCGTACAGGCCCCGGCGGGACAGGTGCCAATTCCGGCCTGTGGCGCGACCGCGCCACGGGGAAGATGAGGAGAGAGGCCTCGCCATCATGGCTATCGACACCGTCGCACCCGCATCCGTGGACCTCGGCCCCGCCGCCGCCCTGTCCTGTCGGGAGTGCGGCACCCGCTTCCCGCTCGGTCCGAGCTTCGCCTGCCTGGAGTGCTTCGGCCCGCTGGAGATCGCCTACGAGTTCGGCGGCGAGCGGGCCGAGGAGCTGCGCAAGCGGATCGAGGCCGGCCCCACCTCGATCTGGCGCTACGCCCCGCTGCTGCCGGTGCCGGCCGACGTCGCCTCGAAGCCCAACCTGAACCCCGGCTGGACCCCGCTGGTGAAGGCGGACAACCTGGGCCGCGAGCTCGGCTTCACCGCCCCGCTGCACGTCAAGGACGACTCGGGCAACCCCACCCACTCCTTCAAGGACCGGGTGGTGGCCTGCGCCATCGAGGCCGCCCGGGCCTTCGGCTACACCACGCTGTCCTGCTCGTCGACCGGCAACCTGGCCGGTGCGGTGGGCGCGGCGGCGGCCCGGGCCGGGTTCCGGTCCTGCGTGTTCATCCCGCACGACCTGGAGCAGGGCAAGGTCGTCATGGCCGGGGTGTACGGCGGCGAGCTGGTCGGCATCGAGGGCAACTACGACGACGTGAACCGCTTCTGCTCGGAGCTGATCGGCGACCCGGCCGGTGAGGGCTGGGGCTTCGTCAACGTCAACCTGCGCCCGTACTACGGGGAGGGTTCCAAGACGCTGGCGTACGAGATCTGCGAGCAGCTCGGCTGGCGGCTGCCGGAGCAGATCGTCATCCCGATCGCCTCGGGCTCCCAGCTGACCAAGATCGACAAGGGTCTGCAGGAGCTGATCAGGCTCGGCCTGGTCGAGGACCGGCCGTACA
Source organism: Kitasatospora sp. NPDC101176 (assembly GCF_044768035.1). Classification (NCBI taxonomy): domain Bacteria; kingdom Bacillati; phylum Actinomycetota; class Actinomycetes; order Kitasatosporales; family Streptomycetaceae; genus Kitasatospora; species Kitasatospora sp. NPDC101176. The sequence continues at coordinate 82,432 of NZ_JBIWPA010000037.1, read as the reverse complement.
AGGTCTTCGGCGCCCAGGCGGCGGGCTGCTCGCCGGTGTCGGCCGCGTTCAAGGCCGGCCAGGACGTGATCCGGCCGGTCAAGCCGGACACCATCGCCAAGTCGCTGGCGATCGGCAACCCGGCGGACGGCCCGTACGTGCTGGACATCGCCCGGCGCACCGGCGGCGCCGTCGAGGACGTCACCGACGCCGAGGTGGTGGACGCCATCCGGCTGCTGGCCCGGACCGAGGGCATCTTCGCCGAGACCGCCGGCGGGGTCACCGTCGGCGTGCTGAAGAAGCTGGTGGAGACCGGCCAGCTCGACCCGGCCAAGGAGACCGTCGCGATCAACACCGGCGACGGCCTGAAGACCCTGGACGCCGTCGCCGGGGCCGGCATGACCGCTGTCATCCGCCCGACCCTGGCGTCCTTCCGCGACGCCGGCCTCGCGTCCGCCTGAACCACCCCACCCGCTGGGCCGCACCCCCGCTAGGAGAGCCATGAGCGTCAACGTCCGCATCCCCACCATCCTGCGCACCTACACCGGCGGCGCCGCCGAGGTGAGCGCCGAGGGCGCCACCCTCGGCGAGGTCATCGCCGACCTGGAGAAGAACCACGCGGGCATCTCCGCCCGCATCCTGGACGACACCGGCAAGCTGCGCCGCTTCGTCAACGTCTACGTGAACGACGACGACGTGCGCTTCGCCGACGGCCTGGCGACGGAGGTCGCGGACGGCGCCGGCGTCTCGATCATCCCGGCGGTGGCCGGCGGCTGCTGAGCCGCACCCGCCCGGGCCGGCCGCCCGCGCGCACGGAATTCCGCTCTCCGTGCGCGCGGGCGGCCGTGCGCATTTCGGCGGGAATATATCCCGGTGGAGTCGGAGTAGAGTGTGGCTCGGCTGGGAACAGGGATTCTCTTCATCCTCCCCCGCGATTCGCCGGACCGCCGTCCGGCCGTTGAGACCCGCTGAGCCCCGGCGCTGCGAAACATGTCAGGCCGATGTCAGAATTCGCGCGGTGATCTGTAGTAATTCGTCCGCTATGTCCGGCGTCAAATGCCGAGTTCATTCCGATTCCGCCCGCAGTGTCCCCTGGTGCGCACCCGGAATTCCCCGCAGTTGACCCTGTTGCAGAGGGCGTCGATCCGGATACATTCAGCGGCGGTCGACGTAGTCAGCCGCTCACAGGATGCCGTCAGGCGCCCCGGCGGAGGATTGCGGCGTGCACGGCTGCGCCCAGGGGGGGTTCCCCGGGCCGGCCTCCAAACCAGACCCGGGCCCGCGACCTGCGGGCGCGTGAAGGGCCAGCACAGCACTAGGGGAGTTCGGAATGGCTCAGGGCACCGTCAAGTGGTTCAACGCGGAGAAGGGCTACGGCTTCATCGCGGTCGACGGTGGTGCGGACGTCTTCGTCCACTACAGCGCGATCCAGATGGACGGCTACCGCACCCTCGAGGAGGGCCAGCGGGTCGAGTTCGAGATCTCCCAGGGACAGAAGGGCCCGCAGGCGGACATGGTCCGCTCGGTCTGACCTCTTCGGCTCCAGGAGCTCGGCGCGGCCCACGGCTGGTGACCACTCGCTTCTCGGCGGGCCCGTACGACACGCGTCGTGCGGGCCCGTCGGCGTTCCCGGGCGGGAGTTGCGGGGGCCCCCGGGATCGCGCCGGACGGCTCGCGGGATCGCGATTGGGCTTGCACTCGACCACCCGGAGTGCTAATCATTGGCGTTAGCACTCACAGCGTGAGAGTGACAGCGGACCGGGTCGGTGAGGCCCCCGGGAGCGGTAGGGGAAAAGACCCCCGCACACCAGGGCCGTCCGTCGCGGGCACCCCTTGGTCCGAGCAGTCGACCGTGTCCCGGAGGACCACTTCTGATGGCCAAGATCATCGCCTTTGATGAGGAAGCTCGCCGCGGCCTTGAGCGTGGCATGAACCAGCTCGCCGACGCAGTGAAGGTCACGCTCGGCCCCAAGGGCCGCAACGTCGTGCTGGAGAAGAAGTGGGGCGCCCCCACGATCACCAACGACGGTGTCTCCATCGCCAAGGAGATCGAGCTCGAGGACCCGTACGAGAAGATCGGCGCGGAGCTCGTCAAGGAGGTCGCCAAGAAGACCGACGACGTCGCGGGTGACGGCACCACCACCGCCACCGTGCTCGCCCAGGCCCTGGTTCGCGAGGGTCTGCGCAACGTCGCCGCCGGCGCCAACCCGATGGCCCTGAAGCGCGGCATCGAGAAGGCCGTCGCCGCCGTCTCCGACCAGCTGCTGGCCCAGGCCAAGGACGTGGAGACCAAGGAGCAGATCGCCTCCACCGCCTCCATCTCGGCCGCCGACACCCAGATCGGCGAGCTGATCGCCGAGGCCATGGACAAGGTCGGCAAGGAAGGCGTCATCACCGTCGAGGAGAGCAACACCTTCGGTCTGGAGCTCGAGCTCACCGAGGGCATGCGCTTCGACAAGGGCTACATCTCCGCCTACTTCGCGACCGACCTGGAGCGCATGGAGGCGACCTTCGAGGACCCGTACATCCTCATCGCCAACTCCAAGATCGGCTCGGTCAAGGACCTGCTGCCGCTGCTGGAGAAGGTCATGCAGAGCGGCAAGCCGCTCGTCATCATCGCCGAGGACGTCGAGGGCGAGGCCCTGTCGACCCTGGTCGTGAACAAGATCCGCGGCACCTTCAAGTCCGTCGCCGTCAAGGCCCCGGGCTTCGGCGACCGCCGCAAGGCCATGCTCGGCGACATCGCCATCCTCACCGGTGGCACCGTGATCTCCGAGGAGGTCGGCCTCAAGCTGGAGAACGCCGGCATCGACCTGCTGGGCACCGCCCGCAAGGTGGTCATCACCAAGGACGAGACCACCATCGTCGACGGTGGCGGCGACAGCGAGCAGGTCGCGGGCCGCGTGAACCAGATCCGCGCCGAGATCGAGAACAGCGACTCGGACTACGACCGCGAGAAGCTCCAGGAGCGCCTCGCCAAGCTGGCCGGCGGCGTGGCCGTCATCAAGGCCGGCGCGGCCACCGAGGTGGAGCTCAAGGAGCGCAAGCACCGCATCGAGGACGCCGTCCGCAACGCCAAGGCCGCCGTCGAGGAGGGCATCGTCGCCGGTGGTGGCGTCGCGCTGCTGCAGGCCGGTGTCGCCTTCGACAAGCTGGAGCTGGACGGCGACGAGGCCACCGGTGCCAACATCGTCAAGGTCGCGCTCGAGGCCCCGATCAAGCAGATCGCGACCAACGCCGGCCTCGAGGGCGGCGTCGTGGTGGAGAAGGTGCGCAACCTCCCCGCCGGTCACGGCCTGAACGCCGCCACCAACGAGTACGTCGACCTGGTCGCCGCGGGCATCATCGACCCGGCCAAGGTCACCCGCTCCGCGCTGCAGAACGCCGCCTCCATCGCGGCGCTGTTCCTCACCACCGAGGCCGTCATCGCCGACAAGCCGGAGAAGGCCGCCGCGGCCGCCGGCGGCGGCATGCCGGGCGGTGACATGGACTTCTGATCCTGATCTCCTGAGATCGGATCGGTCGAATCCCGATCGTGTGGGCGGTCCCCTTCGGGGGGCCGCCCACACGGCGTTCCAGCGGCGCACTACCGGAGAATGGACAGATGGCTTCCGACGACATCGAGACCGCCCTGCACAACGCGCGGGCCCTGATCCTGGCCGACCTCACCGCGCGGGACGTGGCGGACGCCGCCGTCGTCTCGCTGGTCGAACAGGCCGTGACCCACCGCCGCTGGTGGCTCGAGCAGTGGCCGGACGGCACCGAGTACGTGCTCGGGCTGGTCGCCCAGGACGTCCAGGACGCGCTGCTGGAGGCCTACGGCCGCTGGCCGCTGTGCGCCGACTGCGCCGCCGACGGCGACCCGCACGCGCTCAGCGTGGAGCCCGAGCTGGGGCCCGAGCCGCACTGGGTGTGCGGCAAGCACGGTGCGGTGGTCGCGCCGGTCGGGGGACTCGCCTAGGGCGTGTCTTTCGGATCACGTCGGATCAGCGGGCGTCGTTCTCAGGCCCCGCCGGACGCCAGCCGGTCCAGTTCGGCCGCCAGGTTGGCGCGGGCCGGGGCGTCGAAGCGGGCCAGGGCGGCCGGGGTGCGGTAGAGCGCGGGCAGCGCGAGGAGCCGGCGCAGGACGTCCGCCCGGCCGGCGCGGAAGTCGGGCTCCGGGACGAAGGCGTACTCCTCCCGGACGGCGGCCGTGTACGCGGCGTACGCCCCGGGGCTGCCGCCGAGCACGGCGAGGTCCGCGTCGCAGAGCACCTCGCCGTCGCGGTCGCCCGGCTCGGGGCGGTGCGTGACGGTGAGCAGGACCAGCCGTTCGACCTCGGCCACCCGCGCGGCGGGCAGGCCGGCGGCGGTGAGCGCGCGGACCGCCAGGGCGGCGCTGCGCTCCTCGTTCTCGGAGCGGTCGGGCCGGTAGACGGCGTCGTGGAACCAGGCCGCGAGCCGGACGGCGTCCGGGTCGGCGGCATGCCCGGCGAGCTCGTCGACGTGCCGCAGCACGGCCCGCAGGTGCTCGGGGGTGTGGTAGCGGCGCTGCGGTTCGGCCCAGCGGCGCAGCAGCTCCCGGCCGTACGGCTCGGGGTCCTCGGTGGCGGCACAGCGGTGCAGCAACGCGGTCCAGTCGGCGAGCAGGGCGTCCGCGCGGTCGTCGGTGTGGTCCCCGGCGCGTTCCTCGGTGATGGGCATGGGGGCCATTCTCGCGGTGCCGTCGCACTGGACCGATAGGTAGATCGACGATATATGTAGTCACATGACTGAACGCTCGATGCAGGAGCCCACGCTGCTGCTGCTCACCGCACTCGCCGACGCCCCCAGACACGGCTACGCGCTCATCCAGGAGATCGCCGCCATCTCGGACGGCCGGGTCACGATGCGCACCGGCACGCTCTACGGCGCGCTCGACCGCCTGCTGCAGCAGGGGCTCATCGAGGTCGCGGCCGAGGAGGTGGTGGACGGCCGGGCCCGGCGCAGCTACGCCCTGACCGCCGCCGGCCGGACCGCGCTCGCCACCGAGGCCGAGCGGCTGCGGGCGGTGGCCACCGAGGCGGAGCGCCGGCTCTCGGCGGTCCGCTCGATGCTGCAGGGGAAGCCGGCGGAGTCGCCGGGGAGGTCCACGAAGAGGGGGCGTTTCGCATGACCACACCGATCCTGGGGGCGCCCTCGGCGGCGCTGCGGGCCGCGCTGCAGCTCTACCCGGCGCACTACCGCCGGGAGCGCGGCGAGGAGATGGCCGCGGTCTTCGCCGACACCACGGCGGAGGCCGGCCGCTCCGCCGTCGCCCGCGAGGTGTTCGACCTCGCGCTGTACGGACTGCGGGTGCGGCTCGGGCTGACCGGCTCCTCGGTGCTGGGGCGGGTGCTCGCGCTGGCCGCGCCGATGGTCGCCGGCGCGCTGGCCGGGGCCGGGCTGGTGCCGTGGGTGCTCGACCCGGACCGGGCCGCCTGGAAGCTGACCTGGGACCACTCGTACGGCACCTACGCCCAGACGATCGCGCCGCCGGTGGTCGCGCTGCTGCTCGCGGTGGCGGCGCTGCTGGGGCGCTGGACGGCGGTGCGGGTCATCGCGGTGGTGCAGGCCGTCATGGGGCTGGGCGTCCTGGCGCAGGCGCTCGTCCGGCCGGTGTTCGACCTCTGGTGGGCCGGGTACGTCGGGATGGCGACCCTGCCGGCCGCGGTGGCCGCGGTGCTGCTGCTGGCGGCGCCGACCGCGCTGCTGCCCGCACCCGACTGGCGCACCCGGGGCGTGGTGCTGGCCTCGGTGGCCGGGGGAGGGCTGCTGGTCGCGTTGCAGCGCTGGGACGACACGAACTTCCCGCTGGACGTCCAGTGGTTCGTGCTGCTGCTGCTCGTGCCGCTGCTGCTGACCTTCACCGCGCTGCGGGGCCGGGTGGTGCCGGCCGCGATCGGGGTCGCGGTGCTGTCGCTGACCACCTTCGCGGGCCTGTTCAACATCTGGCGCGAGGGCCGCGGGATCTCGCAGGTGCTGCCGGTCGTGGCGCCGGCGGCGGGCCTGCTGGTGCTGGTGGCGGTGGCCGTGCGCGCGGCCGGCCGTGGTGGTGGCCGGGGCGCCGGCCCCGGTGACGGCGTGGGTGGCGGCGTGGGTGGTGGCGACGGGGTCGAGGAGCGGCCCGGCCTGGCGTGACCACCAGGGGCCGGGCGGCCCCTTGAGGGGGCGCCCCGGTCCCGTCGCAGGGAGGGCGCCCGGGTCTCGCCGGGGGCCGGGCGATGTGGCAGGCTGTCCGGCATGTCTAGACCAATTTTCGAAGTCATCGCGCTGACGCCCCAGGACGCCCAGGCCGCCGAGTCGGGCGGCGCCGACCGCCTCGAACTGGTCACCGACATGGCCGCGGACGGGCTCACCCCGTCCGTCGAGGACTTCGCCCGGATCCGGGCCGCGGTCGGCATCCCGCTGCGGGTCATGCTCCGGATCAGGGACGGCTTCGCCCCGGGCGACCTCGACGTGCTGGCCGCCCGGGCCGCCGCACTGCGCGCCGAGGGCGCCGAGGAGTTCGTCTTCGGCTTCCTCGACGCCGACGGCGCCGTCGACCGGGCTGCCACCGAGGCCGTCGCGGAGGCCGTCGCCGGTTGCCGCTGGACCTTCCACCGGGCGATCGACCACAGCGCCGACCGGGCCGCCCTGCGGGCCGCCGTCGGCTCGCTGCCCGGACTGGACACCTTCCTGACCTCCGGCGCGGCCGCCGGGGTGGACGCCGGGCGGGAGGTGCTGCGGGCCGAAGCCGCCCGGGCCGGCGAGCCCGGGTACGGGCAGCGGATCCTGATCGGCGGCGGCCTGCGCGCCGAGCACCTCAAGGGCCTGCGGGCCGAGGGCTTCGACGCCTTCCACGTCGGCGGCGCGGTACGGGTCGCCGGTTGGGACACGCCGGTCGACGCCGCCAAGGTGGCCGAGTGGCGGGCGCTGATCGACGCCTGAGCGGGCACCGGGGTCGGCCCCGGCGGGGCCGACCCTGCCCCGTCAGCGCAGCTGCTCGGGCAGCGGCTCGCTGTGCAGCACCGTCAGGCCGGAGACGGCACGGGTCAGCGCCACGTACAGCCGGCGCAGTCCGGTCCGCTCGTCCGGCTCGCCGGCGACCACCGCGGCCGGTTCGTCCAGCACCACGTAGTCGTACTCCAGACCCTTGGCGAGCGAGGCCGGCACGAGGGTCAGCCGGGCCTGCTCGCTGGTCTCCTCACCGGGGGAGAGGTGCGGCAGCCCGGCCGCGGTCAGCGCCTCGGCCAGCCGCGGGATCCGGGCGTCGGCGGCGATCAGCCCGGTCGAGCCCTCGTGCTCCAGCGCCTCCCGGCAGGCCGCGAGCACGGCCTCCGTCGAGCCGTCCTCCTCGACGCGGCGCACCACGAGGGAGCCCGGAGCCTCGCGGACGGAGGATGCCGGGGCCAGCCCCGGGGCGATCGCCGGGAGCAGCCGCGAGGCGTACGCGATGACCTCCTCGGGCACCCGGAAGCCCTTGGTCAGCTCCTCGACGTGGGCGTCCGGCTTGCCCAGGTGGCGCAGCGCGTCCGGCCAGCTCGCCGTCGCCCAGGGGGTGGTGCCCTGGGCGAGGTCGCCGAGGACGGTCGCCGAGCCGGTGGTGCAGCGGCGGCCGACCGCCCGGTACTGCATCGGGGAGAGGTCCTGCGCCTCGTCCAGCACCACGTGGCCGAGCGAGGGAGTGCGCTGCACGAGGTCCGTCGCCTCGTCGACCAGGACGGCGTCGGCCGGCGTCCAGCGGGCGGTCCGCACCGAGCGGCCCGGCTTGGGCCAGAGCACCGCCAGCTGCTCCTCGGGGGTCAGCAGGCCCTCCGCGCACTCGGCCAGGAACGCCGGCTCGGAGAGCAGCCGCAGCACCAGCTTGGCCGGGTCGACCGCCGGCCAGCACTCCTTCACCACCGCCTTGACCGCGGCGTTGCGGGCCACCGCGTCCTGCACCCGGTCGTCCGGTGCCTCGCCGCCCTGCTCCATCTTCAGCAGCACCGCGTGCGCGATCCGCTGCGGCAGGGCGTCCCTGGCGGCGCCGTAGCGGATCTCGCGGCCCTTCAACTCCTCGATGATCTCCACGAGTTCGTACGCCGGGACGCGCCAGCGGCGGGAGCCGCGGACCACCACGCAGGGCTCGGTGGGCAGCGTGATCCCGGCCCGCACCGCCCGGCGCAGCACCTCGGCCAGCCGCGCGTCGCCCTTGAGCCGGGCCGCCTCCGGGGTGTCCTCGCCCCGGACCTCGACGTGCCCGACCAGCTGCTGCACGGTGGCCTGGGCGACGTCCAGCTCGCCCAGCGCCGGCAGCACCTGCTCGATGTAGGAGAGGAACGCGTTGTTCGGCCCGATCACCAGCGTGCCGGTGCGGGCCAGCCGCTCGCGGTGCGCGTACAGCAGGAACGCGACGCGGTGCAGGCCGACGGCCGTCTTCCCGGTGCCCGGGGCGCCCTGGACGCAGATGGTGCCCGTGACGTCCGAGCGGACGATCTCGTCCTGCTCCGGCTGGATGGTGGCCACGATGTCGCGCATCGGGCCCACGCGGGGCTTCTCGATCTCGGCCGCGAGCAGGGCGGAGGCCGTGTCCGTCTCGGCCGGGTCGCTCAGGTGCTCGTCCTCGTACGCGGTGAGCTCGCCGCCGGTGTAGCCGAAGCGGCGGCGGCGCTCGACGTCCAGGGGCTCCGTGCGGCTGGCCCGGTAGAACGGCTGGGAGACCGGCGCGCGCCAGTCGATCACCATCGGGTCGCCGTCGGCGTCGTGGACGTGCCGGCGGCCGATGTAGAAGCTCTCCCCGCCGCCGCCCTCGCTCAGCTCCTCGCTGATCGCGTGCAGGTAGTCCAGGCGGCCGAAGAACAGCGGGGTGTGCGCGAGGTCGGCCAGGGCGGCGATCCGGGCCTCGATCTGGTTCTGGAGGACGACGGCGGACACCCAGGTGCCGGTCACGTCGCGCAGGTCCAGTGCCTGGACGTCCTCGCGCATCGCGCGCAGCGCGGACCGGGACGCGGCCAGGTGGTCGCGTTCGCGCTGGAGGGGGTCGGTGGTGGGGGTGGCGGGCACGGCGAACCTTCCCGGCTGGCCCCGGACGGGCACAGCGGATCGATGGAGCTCACGGTGGGGACAGCCGACCGTCCCTCCTTGCCCGGCGACGGGCAGGAGGGGCCCTTCGTCCGGTCGGCACCTCCCCCGGCTGCCTGCGCGACTTCAGCAGGTACCACGGTTCGGGAGGGGGCAGACGGACGATCTTAGACCCGCGCGCCCGGGGGTTCCAGCCCCGCAGGTCCCGGGGGTCCCAGGGGCCCCGGACCGGTGGCGCCGGGGGGCCGACCCCGCCGGGTCTCAGGGGTCCGCCCCCGCAGGTCTCGGGGGCGGCCGTACACCCGCAGGAGGACCCGTGACCCGGCGGATGCGGCCTTTGGAGTGATGACCTGGGCCGTTCGGGTGCCTACCGTGGAACACATGAGCACAGCGAACCGAACCCCCGCCTCCCCCGCCGGCGCGACCGCCGTCCCCGGCCGGCACCGCAACCCGCTGGCCACCGCCGTCCGCAACCTCGGCATCGCCCTGGACACCGCCGCGCGCGTGGTCTTCCTCGGGCGCGACGGTGTCCGTTACTGAGTCCCGCGGGGCCCCGGCTACAGCACGTCGTCCGCGTCGATGATGCGGTACGCGTAGCCCTGCTCGGCCAGGAAGCGCTGCCGGTGGGCCGCGAAGTCCTGGTCCACGGTGTCCCGGGCGACCACCGAGTAGAAGTGCGCCGCGTGGCCGTCCGCCTTGGGGCGCAGCACCCGGCCCAGCCGCTGGGCCTCCTCCTGGCGGGAGCCGAACGTCCCGGAGACCTGGATGGCCACCGTGGCCTCCGGCAGGTCGATCGAGAAGTTGGCGACCTTGGAGACCACCAGCACGCCGATCTCCTTGTTGCGGAACGCGTCGAACAGCTTCTCGCGCTGGGCGTTGCTGGTCTCGCCCTTGATCACCGGCGCGTCCAGGACCTCGCCGAGTTCGTCCAGCTGGTCGATGTACTGGCCGATGATCAGCGTCTGGTCCTTCTCGTGCTTCTTCACCAGCGCCTCCACCACCCGGCGCTTGGTCGCCGTGGTGGCGCAGAAGCGGTAGCGCTCCTCGGGCTCGGCGGTCGCGTAGGCCAGCCGCTCCGAGTCGGTCAGGGTGACCCGCACCTCGCAGCAGTCGGCGGGCGCGATGTAGCCCTGCGCCTCGATCTCCTTCCACGGCGCGTCGAAGCGCTTGGGGCCGATCAGGCTGAACACGTCGCCCTCGCGGCCGTCCTCGCGCACCAGCGTCGCGGTCAGGCCGAGCCTGCGGCGGGCCTGCAGGTCGGCGGTGAACTTGAACACCGGCGCCGGCAGCAGGTGCACCTCGTCGTAGACCACCAGGCCCCAGTTGCGGGCGTCGAACAGCTCCAGGTGCGCGTAGACGCCCTTCCGCTTGGTCGTCATCACCTGGTACGTGGCGATGGTGACCGGGCGGATCTCCTTCCGCGTGCCGCTGTACTCGCCGATCTCGTCCTCGGTGAGCGAGGTGCGCTTGACCAGCTCGTGCTTCCACTGCCGGGCCGACACCGTGTTGGTCACCAGGATCAGCGTGGTCGACTTGGCGTGCGCCATCGCCGCAGCGCCGACCAGCGTCTTGCCGGCGCCGCAGGGCAGCACCACGACACCCGAACCGCCGTGCCAGAAGCCCTCGACGGCCTGCGCCTGGTACGGGCGCAGCTGCCAGCCGTCCTCGTCCAGGTCGATCGGGTGCGCCTCACCGTCCACGTAGCCGGCGAAGTCCTCGGCGGGCCAGCCGAGTTTGAGCAGCACCTGCTTGATCTGGCCGCGCTCGGACGGGTGCACCACCACGGTGTCCGGGTCCACCCGGGCCCCCACCAGCGGGGCGATCTTCTTCGAGCGCAGCACCTCCTCCAGCACCGGCCGGTCGGTGGTGGCGAGCACCAGCCCGTGCGTCGGGTGCTTGAGCAGCTGGAGCCGCCCGTACCGCCCCATCGTGTCGGCCACGTCCACCAGCAGCGCGTGCGGCACCGGGTAGCGCGAGTACGTCACCAGGGCGTCCACCACCTGCTCGGCGTCGTGCCCCGCCGCGCGGGCGTTCCACAGCCCGAGCGGCGTCACCCGGTAGGTGTGCACGTGCTCGGGCGCGCGCTCCAGCTCGGCGAACGGCGCGATCGCACGGCGGCAGTCGGCGGCCCTGGGGTGGTCGATCTCCAGGAGAAGAGTTTTGTCGCTCTGGACGATGAGCGGTCCGTCGTTCACGCGGGGGTGCCCTCCACTGGCTGACAGGCTGGACTGACGCAGACCCTCCAGTGTCGCGCATTCCGCGCGGAACGGGGACGGGCTACTTCCACTCGTACAGCACGGACCGGCCCGTGCCGGTGGGGTCGTTCTCGAACTCGAAGACGCCGACGAGGTCGTTGAGGCGCTGGAAGGTGTCGGCGCCGCTCTCGAAGTAGATGCTGCCGCGCCACCTGACGGCGCCGCCCTCGGTGAAGTGGCCGATGCCGTTGCCGTGCCAGCTGTAGGTCTCGCCCTTCTCGGTCATGCCGACGCCCTGGCCCTCGCCGAACAGCGAGCCGTCCGGCCGCAGTTCCGACTCGTAGGTGACGAACTCCCGGACCGGGACGCCCAGCAGCTGTCCCGTGCCGGTCATCGAGACCTCGACGGCGGGGCCGCCGACGGTCGCCAGGACGCGCCGACCGGTCTCGGTGGTGGTCAACTCCGCTATCTGCTCGCCGAGCATGATGCCTCCTCTCGCCATCCCCCGGTTCCAGCCTGCGCCGGGTGCGCGCGGTGGGCAATCGCGCCGGGTGACCCGCCCGCGCATCGCTCGTTGAGCCGGTCATGAACAAGTCGAAGCGTGTTCTCACCGCCCTCGCCCTGATGGGCTCGGCCCTCGCGGCCACCGCCTCCTCCGCCGGCTCCGCGCACGCCCTCGCGGGGATCGGGGAGGGGCCCGGCGGGCCGTTGGCGGCGCCCGGCTTCCTGCTCGCGGACGTGGTCAGCGGCGGGGAGCTGCCGGTCGGGCAGGGGCAGATCGGCACCCTGGCGGACCAGGCCGTCAAGGAGAAGGTGAAGGAGGCGAAGGGGCACTAGCGCGGGGCGCCCGCCGGGCCTACTCGTCCAGCTCGGCGACGCCGGTGATGCGGTGGAGGGCGAAGGTGCGGAGCTCGTCGGCGTGGTGGTCGAAGGCGGTGACGAAGCCGCCCTCGACCTTGACCGGGTCGATGATGCGCTGGCTCGCGATGCCCTCGGCGTTGAGGTAGCCGATCCACATCCGCTCGCCGAGCAGGACGGCGGTCTGCAGGGCGGCCAGCGTCTCGGCGGCGGCGGTGCGCGGCAGCTGGCGCGGGTCGGGGGCGGGTTCGCGACGGTTGGCCGTGGCGGCCCGGTCGCCGGCCCGGACGGCCTTGATGGCGGCGGCGAGCAGCACGTCGTCCGGGGTGGGCGGGCCGTCCGGGACGGGGGTCGGGGCGGTGCGCGGCGGCGTGCGGTGGCTGTCCGGGCGGGTGATCAGGACGTCTCCCTCCGCGGACTCGGCGGCCGGGGCGTAGCCCATCGTCCGCAGGGCGGCGAGCAGGACGTCCGGGGCGGCCTGGGCGGCCAGGACGGTGGGCGCGAGCAGCCGCAGGCGCAGGTCGGCGGAGCGGCGGTCGGCGAGGACCTCGTTCAGCAGGGACGGGTCGTCGCAGCGCAGGTAGGACGAGGCGGCGCCGACGCGCAGGACGCCGTGCCGGCGGGCGACGTCGTCGATCAGGTAGCCGAGCGGCTGCGGGACGGGCGTGCGGCTGTGCTGCTCCAGGAAGGCCCGCAGGTCGGCGGCGGTGCGGCCGGCGTCCAGGGCGCGGCGCACCGAGACCGGGGTGAACCGGTAGACGGTGGCGCCGCCCTTGGACTCGATGTCGGCGCAGAGGGCGAGCGCCTGCGCGAGCGGGGTCAGCAGCGGGCCGGGGGCGATCGCGGTGAGGTCCGGCTGGAGGATCACGTGGTCGAGCGGGCGCGGCAGCAGCGGGGCGAGCACCTCGGCCGGGTCGGACTCGGCGGTGAGCAGCGCACGGGCCGGGGCGGCGAGCGCGCCGCGGCCGGTGATGCCGAGGAGTTCGGCCTCGGCGAGGGTCCAGGTGGTGAGGTCCTCGCGCAGCTCGTGGCCGTCCGGGCCGGTCGGTCCGCCGCGCAGCGGCCGCTGCCAGCGCAGGGTGGGCAGCAGGTCGGCCGCGGTGGCGGGGGTGCCGGGCGGGAGTTCGGCGAGCAGGGCGAGGGCGGCGCGGCGGACGGAGGGGGCGAGCGTGCGGTCGAGTTCGGGGCCGAGCGCGGCCCGGGGCTTGCCCTTGCCGTCGGGGGTGCCGGTCAGGGCGGGGACGCGGGTGGCCGCGAGCCAGGCGCCGGCGAGCAGGGACCAGCGCTCGGCGGTGTCCTGCTGGAGCCAGGTGTCGTAGGCCGGCGTCGGGGCCCAGCGTTCGTCGGCGTCGCCGTCGGGGGCCAGCAGCCCGGCGGTGTAGGCGAGTTCGAGCCAGAAGGCGGCCTGCTGCTCGGTGGTCTCCAGGGTCTGGGCGGTCCGCTTGAGGTCGCGGACGCCGAGGCCGCCGGCGCGCAGGGTGGGCGGCGGGGTGAGGCCCCAGCCGTCGAGCAGCTCCTCGACGGTCCTGACGGCGGTGTGGGCCTGGCCGGCGGCGGCGTTGTCCACAGCCTGTGGATCACGCGCGGGGGCGGCCGGCGCGGGCTCGGGCTGGACCGGTTCGACGGTGCGGTGGGTGCGACCGCCGCGCAGGTGCAGGGCCAGCTCGCGCGGCAGCACCACGCTGCCGGGGCCGCTGGGCAGCAGCAGGCCGCGGGCCAGCAGCCATTCGACCGGGCTCTGCGCGTCCGCCGCGGTGACCGGGCGGGTGGCGTCCGGGACGGTGCCGGTCGGCGGGCCCCAGACCAGTCGTTCCAGCAGCCGCAGTGCGGGTTCGGGGGCGGTCTCCAGCAGCGCCGAGCAGCGGGCGCGGTCGCTCAGCAGCGCGGTGAGCGCGGCGACGGCGGTGACCGGGTCCGGCGTGGCGGGCTGCCCGGCGGAGGCGAGCAACTGCTGCAGCCGGGCCGGGGACATGCCGATCGTGGCGTCGGCGAGGGTCGGGCCGAGGCCGGTGCGGCCCGGGTTGGCGGCGGTCGGGGCGAGCGCCTCGCGCACCGCGAGGACCAGCCGCAGGCCGTTGTCCGGGCCCCAGAGCAGGGCCCGGTCGCGCAGGGTGGCGACCGCCCGGGGCAGGGCGGCGGCCACCGCGGACCGGTCGGCGGGGGTCAGCGGGGTCGCGCCGGGGTGCGGCCGGACCTTCGCCGGGCCGGTCAGCAGGGTGCGCACGGCGGCCAGGCCGGTGCCGTCCGGTGCGGTGGCCAGGGCCTCGGCGACCTGCAGGGTGAAGCGGTCCAGGCGCTCCAGGGCGCGCAGGGCCGATGCCCGGGAGGAGAGCCGGGCGGACAGCTGGGTGAGGTCGCCGGGGACGGGGTTGAGCAGGTCGGGGCGGGAGCGGAGCAGGGTGGCGAGCGCGTCGTCGGGGCGGGCGCGCAGCTCCTCGGCGAGGGTGCGGGGGCCGGCGGCGGACCGCCCCTGGCGTTGAGGTCCCTGCTGTGTGGTCATTCGACCTAGGTTAGTCGGGCGGGCGGGCGGCGGGGTGTCCGTCCGGCGGCCGCGGAGCCGGGGTTGCGCGGTGGGTCCGGCCGGGGGCTGCCGGGCATCCGGCCGGGCGTTGCGGGCCGCCGGTCCGGTCGGGGGGTCGGCCGGGTGCTCCGGTCCGGGGTTCCGCGCGGGGGCTCGGGGCGGGGTTCCGGTCGCGGGGACTCGCGTGGTCGGGGGCGGGGTGGGTAGCGTCACGGCCGAGGGTGGTCCGGTGGGCCGGGGTTCGGGCGCGAGGCGGGGTGTCGGTGATGACGGACGGCGAGTGGTGGCGCAAGAGCGGGCCGTGGAGCGACCGTTCGGGGGGCGGGGCCGGGAGCGGCCCGGCCGTGCCCGGGCCGGCTGACGGCGCCGGTGCCGCCGGGGGAGCCGCCGCGGCGTCCGACGGGGACGGCGTCTACGACGTGCCGGCCACCGGGGGCGCGGGCGGCGTGACCCCGTCGGTGCCGCTGGACCCGCCGCGGGCGGCCGCGAGCTCGCCGGTGTCGATGGACAAGCCCCGCTTCGAGGCGGCGGCCGAGCAGGACCCGGACGCCCTCCCGCCACCGCAGGTGTACAGCTCGGGGGCCAACGGCTGGGACCTGGTGCTGCTCAACTTCTCGGACGCGCCGCCGGCTCCGCCGAAGGCCGTCCCCGAGCAGCGGGCCGGCGCCGAGCCCGCGGCGGGGGCCGGGGCGGCCGCCGGGACGGCCGACGCGGCCGCGGGGAAGGGGCGGAAGCAGCGGAAGGCCCGGGCGAAGGCGGCCGCCGCGGAGCAGGCCAAGGCCAAGCCGGCCGCGGGCCCGGCACCCGCCGACCAGCCGGGTGCGGGCGCCGCGGCGGGGGTGCGCCGGCCGTCGCTGCTGATCCTGCTCTCCTGCGGGATGCTGGTCGGCGGTGCGGTGTCGAGCTTCTTCCCGGCCATGCTGGTGGGGTGGGCGCTGGGCTACCTGTCCAGGCAACTCTCGGATCTGATGCGCAAGTTCGCCATCCTCGGGGTGCCGCTGATCACCATGAGCGCGGCCACCCTGCACGCCATGCAGGCCAAGCAGGGCGCCCAGGGCGGTGCCGGTGTGCAGGCGGGCTCCCAGCTGACCCAGATCAGCTGGTCGGCGGCGCCGGGAGTGCTGCGGCTGTCGGCGGTGCTGTCGGCGGTGGTCCTGCTGCTGCTCAGCCTGCGGCGCCGGCCGCCGCAGCAGGGCTGACGGGCAGCCGTCCACAGGCTGGCTCGTCAGCCGGGGGCCCGGCGGTCACCCGTCGGCCGCGCCGTCCTTCGGTACGAGGGCGGCGAAGCCGGTGCAGAGCTGGCGGATGCTCCGGGTGAACTTCTCGTCCTGGGTCAGCCGGGGCATCGCCCCGCCCATGATCAGCGGGAACCGCGCGCACAGGTCGGCGTAGCGCTCGGCGGTGACGGCGGGCGGCGAGGCCGGCTGGTTCTGCTCCTGGAGGACGAAGCCGGTCGCGTGGCTGAGCAGGGTGTCGGCGGCGATGCCGCAGTGGGCTTCGGGCAGGCCGGCGTCGAGGAGGGTGCGCAGCAGGCGCTCCATCAGGGACAGGCCGCCGGTGCTGAGGACGCCGGGGCTCTCGGCGAGCAGCAGCGCGCCGCCCGGGTGCCGGCGGATGGCGTGGCGCAGGGTGGTGGCCTGGGCCTCGATCCGGTCCTGCCAGGTGGCGGTGGGCGGGAGGGAGGTCAGGGCCTCGGTGCCGGCGTCGTAGGCCTGTCGGCAGACCCGGTCGGCCATCAGCGCGAGCAGTTCGTCCTTGCCACGCACGTGGTAGTAGAGGCTTCCGGCGTGGGCGTCGAGGCGGTCGGCGACCTGACGCATGGACAGGTTGTGGTACCCGACCTCGGCGAAGACGGCCATGCCCGCGGCGACGATGCGCTCCTTGGTGAGCTTCATGGGGACCACCGTACAGCCTTTTCCAACACCGTTCGAAAACTGTGCTAGCTTTGCGCCAGCAGGTTTCGAACGGTGTTGGAAAACGCCGCAACCGGGGGGGAGGGCCAGGACATGGAGGCGATCGTCTTCAACGTGACCACGGCCGCGCTGATGGTCATGATGGTCAACTGCGGGCTCGGCGTCGTCGGCCGCGACACCCTGCGCGGGCGGCCCGTCCCCTGGGCGGCCGTCGCGCTGACGGCGATCGCCGTCGGCGGCGTCCTGCTCCAGCTGCTCTGGTCCGGTGCCATGGACGCGCTCGACGCGGACCCCGCCAAGTCCGGCTGGTGGCGCGAGTTCACCTCGGTGTTCATGCAGAACGGCGGCCTCGGCGGCGGCGTCTGGAACCTCGCCACCCTCGCCGCCGTCGCCGCGCTCGCCCAGTGGTACTGGGGCGGCCCGCTCACCCTCGCCTTCTTCCTCGCCGGCGTCCTGCTGCCCGGCCGGATCGACGACCTGCTCGGCTTCGGCGACGGCCCCAGCACCGACCCGCGCAACTTCGCCGGCAGCTCCGGTGCCACCTACTTCCTCGGCGCCACCCTCGCCCTCGCGCTGCTCACCCGCACCGGCCTCGCCAAGGAGCGCGCCCTGGCGGTCGGCGTCCCGGTGCTCGGCCTGGCCATGTGGCTCGCCCAGGACAACGGCCACGGCCTGGTGGCGGTCTACGGTTTCGCGCTCGCCGCGGCGGTCCACGCCGCCCGCGGCCTGGTCACCCGCCCGAAGACGGACCGGACGGCCGACCGGGCCGAGCACGACGCGGCCTGACGGAGCGCGCTGCGCCCCAGCGCAACGCGGCCCGACCCACCACGACCCGACCGGGCACGACGCGGCCCGACAGCGACGCGGCCCGACCGACCACGACCCGACCGGGCGCTACGCCGGCCCCGCCGCCCGCAGCGCCCGGTCCACCAGCGCGTGGTGGCGTTCCCACCAGTCCGCGATGCGGACGGCCGCCCGCATCGCGTAGGCCTCGACCAGGTCCTCGCCGTCCGCCGGCAGCGCGAGGTCGAGGTACTCCCAGCGCGGCCACCAGTCCCAGGGCGCCTCCCCCACGAGGGGCTCGCAGGCTTCGTCCAGGTGGTCGTAGACGGCCGGATCCGTCGCCCGGATCCCCAGGAACGGGCGCAACTGCCCCCGCTTCTCGAAGGGGTCGGGCTTGGCCCGGGAGCCGAGGCCGATGCCTGCGCGCGGCCTCCCGTCGGCGGTGCACCAGGCGGGTCTGGTCAGCAGGACGGCGCGTTCGGGGTAGGTCTCGGGCTCGCCGCCGGTCCTGGTGCGGCCCTCGGCCCGGTAGTCGAACGGGGCGACGACCCGCACCGGCCCGGCCAGGCCGAGCCCGCCGAGCGCGGTGCCGACGGCGGCAGGCAGCCGGGTGAGCACGTCGCGGGCCGCCGCCCGGGCGTCGAGCAGGTGCTCGCCGTGACCGAGCCAGAGCCGGGCTGCCGCCTGGTTCGCCGGAGCCATGCCGGTCATCCTCTCCAAGGTCTCCAGGAGGTCCGCGGCGGTCTCCCGGCCGCGGTGGGCGTGCGCGGGGCGCGGGGTGTCGGCGAGGGCGCGGCGGAGCACCCGCGCGAAGGTGCGCAGCGACACCGCGGTGAAGCGGCCGTCGGCGGGAGCGTCGCCGTCGAGCGTGAGGAACAGCAGGACGAGCGGCTGTGGTTGGGCGTGGTCGTCGGCGAGGCGTTCGGTCTGCCGGGGGCCCTCGGCGGCGTCCACCTTCAGCTCGATCACCAGCTTGAACGCGGGCGCGGTGACGACGATGTCCGCGCGCGACCGCGCCCGCACCACCTCCAGCTCGACCCGGGCCCGGTGGAGCCCGTCGGCGGCGGCGAGGTCCGCGCGTCCCGCGGTGGCGAGCAGCCCGGCGAGGACGGCGGTGCCGAGGCCGTGCGGGCGGCGGGGGTCGAGCAGCCAGCCGATCAGCAGCTGGTGCGAGCGTTCCCTGCGGTCGGACCCCAGGACGTCCAGCACGGTGGTGGGGCCGGGCATCCAGAGTCCGGCGGTGTTCAGGCGGGTGATCTCCGCCTCGGCGGCCGACCACCGGTCGGCGTCCGCCGGCGTTCCGTTCGGTGCGGCCACCGTCCCCTCCCCGGTCGTGTTCCCGACCGATCCTCGCAGCCCGGGCGTGCGCCGGGCGGTCCGTCGGCGCTGCCGATGCGCAGTCGTGACGCGGGGCCGGCCGGGGTGTCGGCGGGCCGGTGTGTACTGGCTCCGCACCGGTGCCGGCACCCGCCCGTGCCGACGGTGGCCCGCACCGGTCCGAACCGCTCCCGTGCCGTGGAGGTGGCCGATGGCCCGACTGTCCGTCCGTTCCGGCCTGTACCCCGACGCACCCCTGGTGCCGGTGGCCGTGCTGCTCGTCGACCCGGAGGGCGGCCCCGGCGAGCGCGCCCTGAACCGGCTGGGGTCGTACTGCCACGAGGGCGACGGGGTGTTCCACCTGGTGCAGACCGACGGCTGGGCCGAGCACGCGTGGGCGGGGGGCCGGTTGGCCGTGGACGTCGCGGTGTACCCGTTCGCGCTGGAGCAGGTGGGTGTCGATCCGGCCGGTTTCCCCGTCCGGTCGGCCGTCGACCCGCGGGCCGTCGTGGTGCTGCGGGCCGAGGCGGCCGTCGGGCCGGAACTCGCCGCCCGGCTCTGGGAGGGCACGCTGGTGGTCAGGGCCGCGGCCGGCACCCCGGTCGGGGAGGCGCTCGCCGCCGGGGACGACCCACCGATCGTCCTCGCGCCGCCGCCGGAGGGCGACGCGGACGACGACGCGGAGGACGACGACGCGGAGGACGGTGACGAGGGCCCCGACGAGGGCGGCGGTGACGGTCCGGGGGAGGGCTGAGGCGGGGGCGGCGCGGAGTCAGGCGGCCTGCCCGGCGGCCGAGGTGAGGATCCGGGAGACGACGAGCCCGGGCGCGTCGGTGGGGAGGGCGTGGCCGGCGCCGGGGACGATCTCGACCCGCGCGTGCGGGGCGAGCCGGGCGGCCGCCCGGTGGGCGTCGTGCAGGGCGCTGCGTTCGCCGAGCAGGACGAGGGTCGGGAGGCCGGCGAGCCGGGCGAGCTCCCGTTCGTCGAGGGTGGTGGCCGGGGGGAGTGCGCGGCGGAAGCCGAGGGAGGCGCGGACGAGGGTCATCAGCTCGGTCTCCAGGATGGTGCTGTTGTCGACGAGGCGGGCCAGTCGGGGGCGCAGGGGCCGCGGGGCGGTGGCGGCGAGGCCGCCGGCGATCAGCCAGGTGTAGAAGCGCCGGCCGGGGTCGGCGAGGCCGGCCGGGTCGACGAGGGTGAGGCCGGCGGTGCGGCCGGGGCGGTGGAGCCGGTGCTGGAGCGCCAGCCAGCCGCCGTAGGAGCAGCCGACCAGGTGGGGGTCGGACAGCCCCAGGGCGGTGAGGAGTTCGTCGAGCCAGGCGGCTCCGTCGCGGCCGTCGCGGACGGGGGCGGTCTGGATGCTGGCGCCGGGTTCGCCGACGGTGTCGACGGCGATGACGGGGTGGTGCTCGGCGAGCGGCGCGACGTACCGGTGCCACATCAGGGCGTTGCCGCCGGAGCCGGGCAGCAGCACGAGCGGCCGTCCGCGGTCGGGGCCGGTGCGGTAGACGCGGGTGGTGCCGAAGGAGGTCGGCAGGTCGAGGGTCGTGCGGTGGCCCGGCCAGAGCTGGGCCAGGGCGCGTTCGTAGGCGGCGCGGAAGCGGTCTTCGGTCTTGGTGTTCCGGAACTCGCTGATTCGCATGGTACAGATGTATCACAGGCATGATACGGATGTACCAGGAGTCGGTGAGCGGAGGCCGCACCATGACCACGAAGCCCGACCACGAGGAGCGCCGGCGGCAGATCGCCGAGGCGCTGCTGCGGATCGCGGCCACCGACGGCCTGAAGTCGGCCAGCATGCGGGCCGTCGCGACGGAGGCCGGCGTCTCGCTGCGCCTCGTGCAGTACTACTTCACGACGAAGGAGGGGCTGCTGCTCGACGCCTTCGCCCGGCTCGGCACCCAGCTCCAGGCCCGCATGCAGCGGTGGATCGGCGACGCGCGCGCCCCGCGGGAGGTGGTGACGGCGATCCTGTCGAGCATCCTGCCGACGGACGAGGAGAGCCGCCGGATCACCCGGACCTACACCGCCTACTACGCGCTGGTGCTCGACGACCCCGAGGTGATGGGCCGTACCGGGGCCGGTCAGCCCGACCTGCTGGAGGGCTTCCTCGCCCGGCAGCTCCGGGCGGCACAGGAGAGCGGCGGGATCGACCGGGAGCGGGACGCCGGGATGACGGCCGCCGGACTGCTGGCGATGGTCAACGGCCTGGGGTCGAGCGTGCTCGGCGGTCAGCGCGACGGCCGCGCCGCGCTGGCCGTCCTCACCCACCACCTGGACGAGCTCTTCCGCCCGTCCGCGCCCGGCGGCCGGGTCTAGCCCGGCCGTCCGGCTCCGGGCCGGACGCGCCGTGACCGCCCGATGCGCGCAGCGCCCCGCCCGGCACGGGCCGGGGAGGCGCTGCGGGTCGTCCGTCGTGATCAGGCCGCGGCGGGGGCTGCGGCCGCCCGGGCCTGGGCCTCGGCCTGGGCCCGGCCGCGGGCGCCGGCCCGCTTGGCGTAGGCGATCGTGAAGTAGACCAGGCCGCCGAGCACCGCGTACGGGAGGATGCTGTTGACGGTCACCACGGTGCCGTGCGGCATCGTGTAGACGAGCGCGATCCGCAGGACCGCCTCCAGGACGAAGGCGGTGCCCCACACGATGGTCAGGTTGCGCTGGACGCGGCGGAAGCCCGGGTACTGCCACATGCCGTTCCACCAGGAGACCATCTCCGGGGTGCCGTCGGTGGCGAACTTGCGGCCGAAGTAGAACATGATCGGCCGGGGCGCGGCGAGCGAGGCGAGGTAGAACACCCCGAGCAGGCCCGAGACGAACGAGTCCTTGGCCAGCAGCATCTTCGGGTCCTGCGGCCCGATCAGCGCGACGACGAGCGAGAGCCCGACGAAGACCAGCGAGACCACGGCGAACTCGTCGATCCGGCGGTGCCAGGCGAGGTAGATGACGGTGTCCAGCACCGGTCCGAGGCCCGAGAGCAGGATGGCGGCGGACTCGCTGTAGCCGTGGTCGTGCAGCTGGTTGTAGATGAGGATCGGCGCCGCGACGTTGAAGGTGAGGCTGACCAGCCAGCCGAGTGCGGCGGCCTTGCCCTTGCGCGCGGGAGCGGCCGGGGCGATGGAAGTTGACACTCTGTTGATTCCCCCGAGGTGGTGCGGATGGAGCGCGCCCATTGTGGCGGACCGGTCGGTCGGTCGCCTAGCCGGTAGTGCTCTGTGGATCACTGCCGGGGTCGCGATCCCGGGCCCGCACCGCGGAGGCCGGTGCCCGCCCCCGTGGGGCACCGGCCTCCGCAGCCTCCTCCGCCCGCCGCTCCGCCCGCCGCCGCGGCCCGGTCAGCGGTCGAAGCCCGCCAGCAGTCCGCGCGGGTCGAAGGTGACGCGGATCCGGGCGATCCGCCCGTTCTCCACGTGCGTCCAGTTCGCCGTCGTCGTCGGGTCCGCGACGGAGGTGTGCAGGTCGAACCAGGTGATCACGTCGTTGCCCTCCGCCACCCGGCCGTGCACCTCGATCCGCTCCAGCACCTGTCCGAGCCGCCGCAGCCCGTTCAGCGCCTCCTCCGCCCCGGAGGCGGTGCCCAGTGTCCCCACGAAGTCGACGTCCTCCGCCAGCAGCCCGCGCAGCGTCTCGAAGTCGCCCGCCTCCCAGGCCGCGAAGTAGGTCTCGGAAATCTCGCGTGCAGTCCTCGTCGTCGTCATGGATCCATCCTCTGCCCGCCCGATCGATCCGTCCAACAGATGGATCAGATGCCGACTATCGTTCCTGATTATGGAGATGCACCAGCTGCGCTACTTCGCCGCCGTCGTCGACGAGGGATCGTTCACGGCCGCCGCGATGCGTCTGCACGTCAGCCAGTCCGGGGTCAGCACCCAGGTCGCCAAGCTCGAACGCGAGCTGGGCCAGCAGCTCGTCGACCGCTCCGGGCGGGGTCGCGTCCGTCTCACCCCGGCCGGGGAGGCGGTCCTCCCGCTGGCCAAGGACGCGCTCGCCACCCTGGACGCCATCCGGCACACCGCCGCCGAGTTCGCCGACGCCGTCCGCGGCCGGGTCCGACTCGGGATGATCATGGGCTGCTCGATCCCGCCGTTCCTCGACGTCGTCGCCGACCTCGGCCGCACCCATCCCGGCATCGAACTGAGCCTGCACGAGGGCCACTCGGAGCGCCTCCAGGCGCAGGTGCTGGCCGGCGCCCTCGACCTGGCCCTGATCGGCTTCGCCGGCGACCCCGCCCCCGGCCTGGACGTCACCGTCGTCCTCGACGAGCCGGTCGCCGCCGTCGTCCCGGTCGGCCACCGCCTGGACCGGGACGGGCTGACGCTCGCCGACCTGCGCGACGAGAAGATCCTCTGCCTCTCCCCGGGCACCGGCATCCGTGCCGCCTACGAGCACTCCTGCGGACTGCTCGGCCTGGAGCCGCGGGTGGACATCGACGCCAGTTCCCCGGCCACCCTGCTCCTGCTCGCCCGGCGCGGCGCGGGCGTCGCCGTCCTGAGCCCGTCCTCCATGGACGGCGAGGGCCTGCGGGCCGTCCCCGTCGTCGACGCGGCGACGCGGTCCCGCCTCGGCCTGGCCGCCCGCCCCGACCAGCACTCGCCGGCCGTCCGGCTGCTGTACGCGAGGCTGCGCGCGGCGCTGGCCGGCCCCGCCGGGGAGCCGCCGCGCTGAACGGCCGCACTCGACCACCGCGCTGGACCGCTGCGCGTCGCCGCCCCGCGCCAGGCCGCGGCTCAGGCCCCCAGGAAGCGCTGCAGCTCGTCCAGCACGAAGTTGGCGCCGGTGTAGCCGATGCCCTGGAACCACAGCTGGTCGTCCACCGGGAAGGCCCGGTGCGCCCGCACCGCCCCGAGCGCCTGCCAGCCGGGGCTGGCCAGCGCCGCGGCGGTGCCCGCCCGCTCCGGGTCGCCGTACGTGGCGTAGAGCAGTAGGTCGCCGTCCGCCCGCCCGATCTGGTCCAGCGGGACCTCGACGTCGGACTGGTCGACGTTCTGGGCGTCCGGTCGCGCCACCTGGGCGTCGGCCAGCACCGTCCCGGGGAAGCTCTGCCGCCCGAACATCCGGATCCCGCCGCCCTCGACGAACCGCACCAGGCTCACCCGGCGGCCCGACAGCTTCGCCGCCGACAGCGACTGCGCCACCTGCCCGGCGTGCTTCTGGTAGGCGCCGGCGAAGGCCGCCGCCGCGTCCTCCCGGCTCAGTGCCTGGGCGTGCAGCTGGACGTTCGCCTTCCACGGCGCGCCGCTGGTCTGGGTGAGGACGGTCGGTGCGATCTCCCGCAGCCGGTCGTACCGGTCGCCGTCGCGGGTCTGGTTGGACAGCAGGAGGTCCGGCCGCAGCGCCCGGACCGCGGTCAGGTCCGGTGCGCCGGCCGGGCCGATCAGGCGGATCCCGGCGACCCGGGAGTCCGGCCAGTACTCCGGGAACCGGGTGTCGGCGGCGGGGAGCGCGGCGCCGACCGGGGTGATGCCGAGGGTCAGCGCCGAGTCCAGTGCGTCCGTGTCCAGGACGACCACCCGCAGCGGAGCGCCCGGCACCACCACCGGGCCGGCGGCGGTGTCCACCGTGACGGGTGGCGGCGGGGTCGGGGAGGCGGAGGGGTCGGTGCCGACGCTGTCGGTGGTGGGCGGGGCCGGCCGGCCCGTCGTGCAGGCCGTCAGGCCGGTCGCGCCGACGGCGGCCCCGCCGAGGCCGGTGAGGAACGAACGGCGGGTGATCCGGTGCATCGGCGGTCCTCGGACGGTCGGACTTCGGGGGCGCGTCGATTATGTCCGGGTTGATGGCTGGATTTCCGTTAAGTACCCGCGCCGTGCCGATGGCGTGCCCGCCGTCCCCCCGCGTCCCCCCGCCGTCCCCCCGCCGTCCCCCCCCGCCACGAACGGGCCGCCTGACCGCCCCCAGCCCTGCGCCGGTCGGTCAGGCGTCCACCGTCGCCGCCCAGGGGGCGCCCGGGACGACCAGCGGCGTGCCCGTGACCGGATCCGGCACCACCACCGAGTCCAGCCCGAAGACCTCCCGCACCAGCCCGGCCGTCACCACCTCCCCGGGCGGGCCCTGCGCCACCACCCGGCCGTCCCGCATCGCCACCAGGTGGTCCGCGTACCGCGCGGCCTGGTTGAGGTCGTGCAGCACCGCCACCACCGTCCGGCCGCGTTCGACGTTCAGCCGGCGGACCAGGTCCAGCACCTCCACCTGGTGCGCGATGTCCAGGTAGGTGGTCGGCTCGTCGAGGAGCAGGATGTCGGTGCCCTGGGCCAGTGCCATCGCGATCCAGGCGCGCTGGCGCTGGCCGCCGGAGAGCTCGTCCATGCTGCGCGCGGCCAGGTCCGCCGTCGACGTCCGCTCCAGCGCCTCCGCGACGGCCGCCTCGTCCTCGGCCGACCACTGCCGCCACCAGCTCTGGTGCGGTTGCCGGCCGCGGGCGACGAGGTCCGCCACCGAGATGCCCTCCGGGGCGGTCGGCGACTGCGGCAGCAGGCCGAGCCGCTGGGCGATCCGCTTGGTCGGGATCCGCGCCAGCTCCTCGCCGTCCAGCAGCACCGCGCCCCGGACCGGCTTGAGCAGCCGGCCCAGCGCGCGCAGCAGGGTCGACTTGCCGCAGGCGTTCGGGCCGACGATCACGGTCACCCGGCCGTCCGGGATCCGCACGTCCAGGTCGTCGACGACCGTGCGCGCCTCGTAGGCCAGGGTGAGGCCCCGGGCCTCCAGGCGGTGTGCGGTCATCAGGAACCTCCACGACGGGATCGGATCAGCAGCCACATCAGGTAGGGCGCGCCGACCAGCCCGGTCACCACGCCCACCGGCAGTTCGGTGGGTGCCAGCAGCCGCCGGGCGATCAGGTCGGCCAGCACGACCACCAGCGCGCCGGTCAGCGCCGAGCAGAACAGCGGGACCTGCGCGGACCGGGCCAGCCGCAGCGCGATCTGCGGCGCCATCAGGGCCACGAAGTCGACCGGGCCGGCGGCGCCCGCCGCGCAGGAGGCCAGCACGACGCCCAGCAGTGCCGTGCCGAGCCGGATCCGGTCCAGCCGCAGGCCCAGGCCGACGGCCGTCGCGTCGTCGAAGGAGATCGAGCGCTGGGCGCGCGCCGCCCACAGGGCGACCGGGACGGCCGCCAGCAGCACCCGCGCCAGCCAGCCGGCCTGGTCGTAGCCGGCGCCGTTCAGACTGCCCGTCATCCAGACCTTCGCGGCCTGTGCCTGGAAGGCGTCGCCCTTGGTCAGGAAGACCGAGGTGAGCGAGGAGAGCGCCACGCTGATCCCGATGCCGATCAGGACGAGCCGCTGCGCGTGCAGGCCGCGCCGCCAGGCCAGCGCGTAGACCAGGCAGCCGGCCGCCAGGCCGCCGGCCACCGCAGCGTACGGCGCCTGCCCGGTCGAGCCGACCACGCCGTAGGCCGTCAGGCCGACCACGGTGGCGGTCGCGCCCCAGGTCACGCCCACCACGTCGGGGCTGGCCAGCGGGTTCCGGGCGACGGTCTGGATCAGCGCCCCGGCCAGCCCGAACGCCGTACCGACCAGCAGCCCGACCACCACCCGCGGCAGCCGGAACTCGCCCACCACCAGCTCGTGCGGACTCGGCCGGCCCAGCACCACCTTCACCACCTCGACCGGCGACACGGCGGACTCGCCGAGGCAGAGCGAGGCCACCGCGGCCGCCGCCAGGGCGACCAGCAGGCCCAGCGCCACCGCCGCCGAGCGGCGGTGCAGCAGGACCGAGGCCCGCCCGGCCCGCAGCGCGGTGTACCCCGGCAGGGAGACGGAGCTCATGCGGCGACCACCTTCCGCCGCCGGACCAGGGCCACCAGGACGGGTACGCCGACCAGCGCCGTCATCACGCCGGCCGGGACCTCGGACGGCGGGAAGAGCACCCGCCCGAGCGTGTCCGCGAGCAGCAGCAGGGCCGGGCCGAGCACGGCCGAGAAGGCGAGGACCCAGCGGTGGTCCGCCCCGGCGACGGCCCGGGCCGCGTGCGGGACGGCGAGGCCGACGAAGGCGATCGGCCCGGCCGCGGCGACGGCCGAGCCGGTCAGCACCGTCGCCCCGAGCGCGCCGACCGCCCGGACCAGGCCGGTCCTGGCGCCCAGCCCCTTGGCGGTGTCCTCGCCGAGCGCCAGCGCGTCCAGACCGCGTGCGACCGCGACCACCAGCACCGTGCCGACCGCCAGGAACGGCAGCAGCTGCCAGGCGACGTCCGAGGTCCGCCCGGAGAGCGAGCCGACGTGCCAGAAGCGGAACCGGTCCATGGTGGCGGCGTCGGTGGTCAGCACCAGGGTGTTGAGCGAGGCGATGAAGGCGGACGCCGCCGAGCCGGCCAGCGCCAGTTTGACCGGGGTGGCCCCGCCCCGGCCGCGCCCGGCCAGGCCGTACACCAGCACGGTGGCGACGACGGCCCCGGCGAAGCCGAACCACACGTACCCGGTCAGGGTGGAGACGCCGAACCCGGAGATGGCGACGACCACGCCGGCGGCCGCGCCCTGGGAGACCCCGAGGATGCCGGGGTCGGCGATCGGGTTGCGGGTGAGGCCCTGCATGACGGCGCCGGCGAGGCCGAGCGCGGCGCCGACGGCCAGCCCGACGACGGTGCGCGGCAGCCGCAGTTCGCGCACGACGACGGCGTCCGCCGTGCCGCCGCCGTGCAGCAGGGCGTCGACGGTGTCACCGAGCGGGACGGTGCGGCTGCCGACCGCCAGGCTCAGCAGCACCGCGACGGCCAGCACCGCCAGTGCGGCGGCGAGCCACGGTATTCGCCGGTGCGGCGTCCGTCCTGCGCCGGGCGGCGCGGTGGTGTCGGTGGTGTCGGTCATGAGGCCTCTCCGCAGACAACTCAGGCAAACCTAAGTTCCGTCGCGAAGCCGGGGCAAATCCCCTCGTCGGGGGCGCCGGCGGTTGGATAGCCTGGCGGCATGCCCGAGACCTCCGCCGCCCCGCTCACCGTCGGTTTCGACCTCGACATGACGCTGCTGGACACCCGGCCGGGTATCCACGCCACCTATCTGGCGCTCTCGGCCGAGACCGGCACCCCCATCGACGCCGACCTCGTGGTCACCCGGCTCGGCCCGCCGCTGCTGGACGAGATCCGCAACTGGTACCCGGAGGAGGAGGTGGAGCGCGCCGCCGCCCGCTACCGCGAGCTCTACCGCGACCACGCCTTCGCCCCGACCGTCGCCCTGCCCGGCGCGCACGCCGCCGTCGAGGCGGTCCGCAGCCACGGCGGCCGGGTCGCGGTGATCACCGGCAAGTACGAGCCGAACGCCCGGCTGCACCTGGAGCACGCCGGCCTCCACGCGGACGCGCTGGTCGGCGACCTGTGGGCGGAGACCAAGGGTGACGCGCTGCGCGAGCACGGCGCGAGCGTCTACGTCGGCGACCACCTCGGCGACATCCGGGGCGCCCGGCACGCGGACGCCGTCGCGGTCGGCGTGGCCACCGGCCCCTACGGCGCGGACGAGCTGCGCGCGGCGGGCGCGGACGTGGTCCTGGCGGACCTCACCGGGTTCCCGGCCTGGCTCGCCGCCCACCTCGCGGGAACGCGCTAGCCGGCGGACTCCGCCCGCCGGCGCTGGGCCCGCGCGTTGCGCAGCAGCCCGACCAGCGCGGACAGGAACCCGGCCGGCATCAGCATGCTCAGCCAGTACGCGGCCGTCGGCAGCGGCGTCAGGTGCAGGAACAGCGGGACGAAGGTGACCAGGGTGGCGAGCGCGCCCAGGCCGAACACCACGGTGCCGGCCTTGACGTACACGTCGCCGGGGTCGGCGCTCTGGCTGCTCACGTCTGCTCGCTCCTCGGGGCTGGCGGGCGCGGTGCCCGGCGGGGCGTCCAGTCTGGCAGAGCGGCGGCCGGGCCCGCCCACCGGAGCGGTCCGGTCACGTTGCGCAGTTTCTCGGAAGCTGAACGTTTTGATCCCTGCTGAGCGGGGGTATGCAGGGGGTGCCGAGGGGTGCGACAGGTGCGCCCCGTGTCCTCAGACCCGGGGGTGTGAGCCGATGGACCGCGCCGAGTCGCGCCGCGGCCGTGCCAGGGCCGGGTCGCCCGCGACAGCGAGATCGCCGCGTCCGCACCGCCCGCTCCGGGCCCCGGTCGCGGATCTTCCGCGGAACGCGGATGAGGCAGTGACGGACCGTTAGTCTGCTCCTGACAGCGTGCCGACCGTGAGCGCCCGCGGGCGCCGAGCCGAGGTCGTCCGCCTTTCCCACCACCCAGTGATCCCCGGCCAGGGCCGGGATCCCTCACACCCATTCGAGGACTGTTCGAGATGCCCACCGGCCAGGTCAAGTGGTTCAACGAGACGAAGGGCTTCGGCTTCCTGTCGCGCGACGACGGCGGCGACGTCTTCGTCCACACCAAGGCGCTGCCCGCCGGTGTCACCGTGCTCAAGCCCGGCCAGCGGGTCGAGTTCGGTGTGGTCGCCGGCCACCGCGGCGACCAGGCGATGGCCGTGCAGCTGCTGGAGGCGCTGCCGTCGGTGGCCGCCGCCCAGCGCAAGAGCGCCGACGACATGGCGCCGATCGTCCAGGACCTGATCACCACGCTGGACGCGGTGCTGCCGGGCCTGCAGCACGGCCGCTACCCGGCCAAGCCGACGGGCCAGAAGCTGGCCGGCCTGCTGCGCGCGGTGGCCGACCAGTTCGACGTCTGAGGCCCGCGGGCCCCGGCCGTGGCGGCCGGCTTCAGAACGCCAGCGCACCCGGGTCG
The DNA here is from genome assembly GCF_044768035.1 of Kitasatospora sp. NPDC101176. Taxonomy (NCBI): domain Bacteria; kingdom Bacillati; phylum Actinomycetota; class Actinomycetes; order Kitasatosporales; family Streptomycetaceae; genus Kitasatospora; species Kitasatospora sp. NPDC101176. Next base: position 53,148 of record NZ_JBIWPA010000037.1, on the reverse strand, counting down.
AGCGGGGGCACCAGCCCCTCCGCGGCGGCCCGGGTGAGCAGCGCGCGCACGGCCGCGTAGCCCTCCTCGCCGAGGTCCGCGGTGAACTCGTTCACGTAGAGGCCGATGTGCTGGTCCGCGACGGCCGGGTCCATCTCCTGGGCGTGCGCCAGCACGTACCCGCGGCTGGCCGCCGGGTCGTCCCAGGCCTGCCGGACGGAGGCGCGGATCGTCCCGGCCAGCTCGCGCAGCCGTTCGGCGCCCAGCGAGCGCCGCGCGACGATCGCGCCGAGCGGGATCGGCAGCCCGGTCTCCCGCTCCCAGGCCTCGCCCATGTCGGCCAGGCTGTGCAGCCCGTACTGCCGGTAGGTGAAGCGGGCCTCGTGGATCACCAGGCCGGCGTCCACCCGGCCGTCCCGGACGGCGGGCATGATCTCGTGGAACGGCAGGACGACGATCTCGCCGAACCCGCCGGGCACCGCCCCGGCCGCCCAGAGTCGGAACAGCAGGTAGGCGGTGGACCGCTCGGACGGCACCGCCACGGTCCTCCCGGTGAGGTCCGCCGGCGCCGCGGTCCCGGGCCGGGTGAGCACCAGCGGGCCGCAGCCGCGCCCCAGCGCGCCGCCGCAGGGCAGCAGGGCGTACTCGTCGAGGACCCAGGGCAGCGCGCCGTAGCTGATCTTCAGCACGTCCAGTTCGCCGCGTTCGGCCAAGCCGTTGGTGACGTCGATGTCCGCGAAGGTCACCTCGGGGGCGTCCGCGCCGGCCACCAGGCCGTGCGCCCACGCGTGGAAGACGAAGGTGTCGTTCGGGCAGGGCGAGTACGCGATGCTCAGCCGTTCAGCCACGGCCGGCCTCCTCGATCAGTTCGGTGACGGGCAGCGCGGCGAAGGCCGCCTCCAGGGCGCCCAGGGCCTGGCCGATCCGCCAGGCGGCCCGGTCGCGCGGGCCCACCGGGTTGGAGACGGTCCGCAGCTCCAGCACCGGTACGCCGTGTCGGGCGGCGGCCTCGGCCACGCCGAAGCCCTCCATCGCCTCGGCGAGGGCGCCCGGGTGGCGCGCGGCCAGCTCGGCGGCCCGCCGCGCGCTGCCGGTGACGGTGGAGACGGTCAGCACCGGTCCGGTGAGGGCGCCCAGCGCCCCGGCGGCGCGGGCGACGGCCGCCGCGGGAGGGGTGTGCCGGACGGTGCCGAAGCCGAGCTCGGTGACGTCGGCGAAGCCGTCCCCGGTCTCGGCTCCGAGGTCGGCGGCGACGATCGCCGCGGCCAGCACGGTGGCGCCGACCGGGGCGTGCGGGGCGAAGCCGCCGGCGATGCCGGCGGAGACGACCAGGGCGTAGTCGTGCGCCCCCAGCGCGGCGGCGGTGGCGGCCGCGGAGGCCGCCGGGCCGACCCCGCCGGCCAGCACGTCGACCGGGGCGTCCTGGGCGCGGTGCAGGCCCCCGCCGGGCAGCGGCAGCGCGGCGGCCGTGCCGCCCAGCCCGCGCAGGACGGCCTCGGCCTCGGCGGGCACCGCGACGACGACGAGCAGCCGGGCCCGCCCGGGGCCCGACTGCTCGTTCCGCCCGTCGGCGGGCGCGTGCGCGGTCACCGCAGGGCCGTCAGTTGTCCTGGGTGTTCAGCTGGAAGTACCAGACGGCGACCGGGTTGTCCGAGTTCTTGTCGCCCTCGACGACGGTGACCAGGGTCTTGCCGGAGGCGTTCAGCAGCTTGGCGGCCTGCTGGGAGCCGGAGTAGGTCGCGCCCTTGGCGTACGAGAACAGGCTGTAGCGCCCGCCCTGGCCCTGCGAGCCGCCGTTGGTGAAGGCCCACCAGCCGCGGTCGGCCACGTTCGGGGAGACGCCGACGCCCACGTTGTCGCTGACCACGACGTCGGAGGTCGGCAGGGTGCCGTCCTTGAGGGCCTGGGTGGCCTTGTCCTGGCACTCCTGCTGCAGGTCCTCGGTGATCGGGCTGCCGCCGTTGAAGCAGAGCGGGTCCGCGGCGATCGAGGAGTTGCCGACCGTGATGGTCGCGCGGTGGGAGCTGTGCTCGGTCTGGTCGCTCGCGATGGCGACGGAGGTGCCGACCGTGGCGACACCGACCACGACGACGGCGCCGAGGGCGGCGATGACACGGGTATTGAGGCTCATGCGTCAGAATCTACCGGGCTTCGCCGATCACGCTACGCGGGGGTCGGCCACCGCGTGTTGCCCTGAGCCCGGTCACGCCACCCGGGGTGCCGCCGGGCGCCGGCGCAGGCCCACCCGGAAGAGCGAGCGGACCGTCCACAGCAGCATCAGGCCGACCACCCCGGCGGCCACCGACAGCCCCAGCGTCCCGTTCAGCGGCAGCACGATGCCGACCGCGCCGCCCGCCACCCAGGACAGCTGCAGGACCGTCTCCGAACGGGCGAAGGCCGAGGTCCGCACCGCCTCCGGGACGTCCCGCTGGATCAGCGCGTCCAGCGCCAGCTTGCCCAGCGAGGCCGCCACCCCGGCGACGCCGGCGACCAGGATCACCGTCACCGCGCCGTACCAGAGCGCGGCCGCCGCGGTGGCGCAGGTCGCCAGCAGCAGCATCGCGGTGACCGTCGCCTCCGGGCCGCGGGTGCGCAGCCAGGAGCCCAGCACCGAGCCCAGCGCGTTGCCCGTCCCCGCGGCGAGCGCCACCAGGCCGAGCGCCAGCGTCGGCTGCAGGCCGCCGATCGGCTCGTCCCGCAGCAGGAACGCCAGGAACATCACCAGGAAGCCGACCAGCCAGCGCAGCGCCGACATCGCCCGCAGCGCCAGGATCACCGACGGGCCGACCGTGCGCAGCGAGGCCTTCGGGGCCTTGGCTCCCGGCCGGGCGTGCTCGCCGTGGACCTCGGCGTGCAGGACGGCCCGCTGCTCGCCCTTCGCCGAGTCCACCTCGTGCGGCAGGTGGAAGGCCATCAGGGTGCCGATCACGAAGACCAGGAAGGCCCCGCGCAGCGGCCAGCCCGGCCCGATCAGGTGCAGCAGGCCGCCCACTCCGGCGGCCACCCCGGTGGCCAGCAGCCCGGCCAGGGTGACCCGGGAGTTCGCCTTCACGAGCGACAGCTGCTTCGGCAGCAGCCGGGGCACCACGACGCTGCGCACCACCCCGTAGGCCTTGGACGCCACCAGCACGCCCAGGGCCTCCGGGTACAGCGCCAGGCCGCCGCCCGCGATCACCCCCGCCATCGTCCAGGCCAGCACCGCCCGGGCCAGCATCGACATCGCCATCGCCGCCCGGCGGCCGTGCGGCAGCCGGTCCAGCAGCGGGCCGATCACCGGGGCGAGGATTGCGAACGGGGCCATCGTGATCAGCAGGTAGAGCGCGACCCGGCCGCGGGCCTCGCCGGTCGGCACGGAGAAGAAGATGGTCGAGGCCAGCGCGATGGTGATCAGCATGTCGCCGAAGGAGTTCAGCGCGTGCAGCTCGATCAGCTTCGCCAGGCCGGACTCGCCGGCGCCCTCGGCGGAGGTCGCCTTGCGGATCCGGCGGCCGGTGCCGTGCACTACCCGGCCGGTGCGCGCGCCGGCCGCGGAGGCGGTGCGGACCAGCAGGTTGCGGTGCGGCTCGGCGGCCTCCTCGGCGAGGTCCTCGTCGAGGGCGGTGAGGTGCCGGGTGTGCACCGCCGTGTCGTCCGCGTCGTCCGCGGGGTGTCCGGCGGGCCCGTCGCCCCGGCCGGGGCCGGGGCCGGGAGCGGTCTTCAGGAGGCTCACGACGGCGGTGGGCGGCGCGGGAGGGCCCCCCGGCTGCGGTTCGCCCGCAGCGAGGACCTGGGGCTGCTGTCGCGGCACGGCGGTCGCCTCGTCGGGGCTGCCGGCCTGCGAGGCGCGCAGTGGGTGCTGCGACGGGTTCTCGTCCGCCACATTGCCCATCCTGCCCCAGAATCGCCGTGGTGACGCGGGATTCGACCCCGTTCGGCGCGGCCCGGCACGCTCTCCGGAACGGCCGGTACCGCCCCGGACTGTGCCGCGGCACCGACCGACGGGTAGCCTGCCCAGGGTCCGGTCATCGGGCGCCAGGGCCCCTGCAGGCCCGGACGGGCGGCGCGGCCGGTACCCGCGGCGGCCTCCGGTCGCGCAGAATGGACGAGGGACTACCGAGCCGCGACGGGACAGGCAACACGCCGTGGGCGACAGAAGAACTGGGAGAGAATCGACGCCGTGAGTGCTGCGATGCGAAGCCGTACCCCCGACCGGCTCTGTGCCGACGCCGTCGAACTCGCCCGTCAGGCAGCCGAGGAGGCCGTCGGACCGGAGACCGTCGGGCCGCACCTCGGTGCCCAGGCGGACGCCGAGCGCGTCGTCACCCACACCTTCGAGTGCCTCGACGCGGCCTACCGCGGCTGGCACTGGGCGGTGACCGTCGCCCGCGCCCCGCGCGCCAAGAACGTCACCCTCGACGAGGTCGTGCTGCTGCCCGGCCCCGACGCCGTCCTCGCCCCCGAGTGGGTGCCGTGGAGCGAGCGGCTGCGCCCCGGCGACATGGGCCCCGGCGACCTGCTGCCGACCGGCGCCGACGACGCCCGTCTGGAGCCCGGCTGGAGCGGCGAGGACGAGCCCGCGCCGAACTCCGCGGTCGTCCTGGCGGCCGAGGAGGACCTGGTCGTCACCGACCCGGGCATCCAGCCCGCGCCGGCCCGCGCGCAGATCAACTCCGTCGCCGAGGAGCTCGGCATGGGCCGCAGCCGGGTGCTCTCCCGGCTGGGGCTGCACCTGGCCGCCGACCGCTGGGAGAAGGCCCACGGCCCGCAGACCCCGATGGCGCAGGCCGCGCCCGCCGCGTGCGGCAGCTGCGGCTTCCTGATCCCGATCGGCGGCTCGCTCGGTCAGGCCTTCGGCGTGTGCGGCAACGAGTTCGGCCCGGCCGACGGCCAGATCGTCTCCTTCGCCTATGGCTGCGGCGGGCACTCCGAGGCGGCCGTCATCCCGGCCCCGCCGGCGCCGTCCGAGCTGATCCTGGACGAGCTGGTGGTCGAGCCGCTGCAGCTGCACCCGGACCGGGCCTCCGGCTCGGTCGAGCCGGACGCCCCGGCGGAGGAGCTCGGGCACTCCTGAGCACGCGGTCCGCGGCCCGCCCCACCGAACCGGTGGGGCGGGCCGCTCCGTTTCCGGAGGTGGGAGGCCCGCGGGCGGGACCGGGCGGCGCGGGCGGGGGCGCGGTCCGGAGCAGGGGGCGCGGCGGGGGAGAATGCCCCCCGTACGAAGTACAGGGCGGCGGAAGGCGGCGGGTCCAGTGGAACCTCGGATCATCGGCAGCAGCACGGACGAGCACCTCGCGGACCCCTTCGGGAGCGCCGCGCTGCGCCGACGGGTGCTGGACGCCTGGGCCGCCTCGCCGTCCCGGTTCCGGGAGGACGCCAACGCCGAGGAGGAGCTCGCCCTCGGCGGCTACCGCGACCGCCTGGTCGTCGAGTTGGCGCAGAACGCCGCCGACGCGGCGGTCCGGGCCGGGCGCGGTCCCGGCCGGCTGCGGCTCACCCTCGCGGACGGCGTGCTGGCCGCCGCGAACACCGGGGCCCCGCTGGACGCGGCCGCCGTAGAGTCGCTGTCCACCCTGCGCGCCTCCTCCAAGCGCGGCGAGGCACCCGCCGTCGGCCGGTTCGGCGTCGGCTTCGCCGCCGTCCTCGCCGTCACCGACGAGCCGGCCGTGCTCGGTGCCGCCGGCGGGGTGCGCTGGTCGCTCGGCGAGGCCCGCTCGCTGGCCGACGCGCAGCCCGCGCTGGCCGACGAACTGCGCCGCCGGGACGGCCACGTCCCGCTGCTGCGGCTGCCGTTCGCGGCCGAGGGCCCGGCCCCGGACGGCTACGACACGGTGGTGGTCCTGCCGCTGCGCGACGCCGCCGCCGAGGACCTGACCCGCCGTCTGCTGGCCGGCGTCGACGACGCCCTGCTGCTGACCCTGCCCGGCCTCGCCGAGGTCGTCGTGGAGACCCCGGAGGGCACCCGGACGCTCACCCGGGCCGCCGCCGAGCCGCGCCCCGACGGCGTCACCGAGGTCACCGTCACCGACGACGCGGGCGGCCGGCTGCGGCAGACCGTCTGGCAGACCGCCGGCGCCACCGGGACCCTGGCTCCCGAACTGCTCGCCGACCGCCCGACGGAGGAGCGCGCCCGCCCGTACTGGACGGTCACCTGGGCCGTGCCGGTCGCCGCGGACGGCACCCCGCAGCCGCCCGGCATCGCCGCGGTGCTGCACGCCCCGACCCCCAGCGACGAGCCGATCGGCCTGCCCGCGCTGCTCATCGCCTCCTACCCGCTGGACTCCACCCGCCGGCACGTGGCCGCCGGCCCGCTCGCCGACTTCCTCACCGAGCGCGCCGCCGACAGCTACGCCGACCTGCTGCGGGCCCGCGGCGCCGACCTCGGCTCGCTGGGACTCGTCCCCGGGCCGCTCGGCCGGGGCGCGCTCGACAGCGCGCTGCGGGCGGCCGTCCTCGCCCGGCTGCCCGGCACCCCGTTCCTGCCCCACCCGGCCCCGGTGGAGGAGGGCACGCCCGCGCTGCGGCCCCGGGACGCCACCCTGCTGGAGGGCGCCGACGGCTCGGTGGTCGAGGCGCTCGCGCCGATCTTCCCCGGGCTGCTGCCGGCCGGCCTGGAGCGCCGCACCGAGCTGCGGGTGCTGAACGTGCGCCGGGTGCCGCTCGCCGACGTGGTCGACCAGCTCGGCGGCCTCGACCGCGAGCCCGCCTGGTGGCGCAACCTGTACGCGGCGCTGGGCGCGGCCGACCCGGAGGCGCTCGGCGCGCTGCCCGTGCCGCTCGCCGACGGCCGCACCGTCACCGGCCCCCGGAGGGTCCTGCTGCCCTCGGAGGACGCGGACTGGGCGGCCTTCCCCGGCTACCCCGAGTCGCTGGCCGGCGCGCTCGCCGCCCTCGACCTGCGGCTGGCCCACCCGGAGGCCGCCCACCCGCTGCTGGCCCGGCTCGGCGCCGGCACCGCCACCCCGGCCGGTGTCCTCGACACCCCTGAGGTGCGCGCCGCCGTCGCCCGCTCGCACGACCTGGCCGAGGACGACCCGGACGCCGCTGCAGACCTCGCCGACGCCGTCCTGGCGCTGGTCAGGGCCGCCGCCCCGGCCCCCGGCGAGCACCCCTGGCTGGCCCGGCTGGCCCTGCTCGACGACGAGGGCGAGCCCGCCCGGGCCGGTGAACTCGTCCTGCCCGGAAGCCCGTTCGCCGCCCTCGCCCGGGAGGAGGACGCCGGCTGGGTGGACGACGAGCTGCTGGACCGGTGGGGCCCGGAGGTGCTGACCGCCGTCGGCGTGCTGGCCGACTTCGTGCTGGTCCGCGCCGAGGACGTGGTGCTCGACCCGGACGACCTGGAGCGCCTCGACCCCACCGCCCCCGCCGACCGCGCGGCCGGCGGCCACCCCACCGGACTGCTCGACGAGGCGCCCGACGGCCTGGCCGAGTGGGCCGAGGAGGTGCTGGAGACCCTGCACGCCGACGACGCGGTGGGCGTGCCGCCGGTGGCCGCCGAACTGCTGGCCGTGCGCGACCTCGACCTGGTCGACGACGACGCGTGGCCCGAGGCGCTCGCCGCCCTCGCCCGCCCGCCGTACCGGGACGCCGTGGTCAACCCCGTCCGCACCCTGCTGCCCGACGGCTCCTACGCCGACCTGCCGCCCTACACCGCCTGGTGGCTGCGCGACCACCCGGTGCTCGACGGCCGCGAGCCCGCCGGGCTGCGCGCCGCGGGGGCCGACCCGCTGCTGCGCGGCCTCTACGACGAGGCCCGCACCACGCTGGACGAGCAGTTCCTGCACGCGCTGGGCGTGCGCACCACGCTGGCGGCGCTGCTGGCCGAGCCGCACGGCCCCGACGAGGTGCTGGACCGGCTCACCGACCCGGCGTCCGAGATCGGGCACCGCCAACTGCACGGCGTGCACAGTGCGCTGGCCCGGGTCGACGCGGAGCGGATCGAACCGCTGGACGTGGTGCGGGCGCTGCCGCCGCTGGACCGGGACACCGGCCGCCGCCCGGCCCACACGGTGATCGTCGACGCCACCGAGGCGGTCGTCGCGGACGCCCCCGACCTGGTCCAGCTGCTGCACGGCTACCCGCTGCTGCCGGTCGCCCCGGCGCTCGCCGCCGACCTGGCCGAGCGGCTGCACGTCTCGCTCGCCAGCGAGGTGGCCGGCGGGCGGGTGCTCTCGGAGGGGACGCTGCACCGGGTGCCCGCGGTGGTGCGGGAGCTGCTCCCCGGCTGCCCGGTCGCCTACGAGGAGCACGAGGAGCTGCTGGTGGTCGGGCCGGACGGCGCCGAGGCCGCGGTGGACTGGCGCTGGGACACCGGGGCGGACGCGCCGGAGGCGCCGTACGACCCGGACACGGCCGAGGCCGCCGACGAGGACGACGAGTTCGAGCTCCCGCCGGTACCCGGACTGCTGCACGCGGCCACCCCGGAGGGCCTGGCGGCCGGGCTGGCCTGGTCGGTCGGGCAGTGGCACCGCCGCTTCGAGGTGCTGGCCGCGCTCAGCGAGCCGGACCGGGCCTACGAGCTGTCGGCGGCGCGGGACTTCGAGGGCTGACCGGGCCGAACGGGCTGACCGGACTGACCGGACTGACCGGACTGACCGGACTGACCGGGCGGGGCCGGCTGAGCGGGCGGGGCGGCCGCCCGGTCCGGTCCCGGTCGTAGGGCGGGCCGGTCCGGCCCCGCGCCGGTCAGTCGTCCGACCGGCGCTGCACGAAGTGCCAGGTGATCTCCAGGAGCACCCCGCAGACCAGGGCGACGCCGACGCCGATCCACGGGTCCCGGGTGCCGACCAGGGAGAGCTGGAAGAAGTCCGACAGCCAGGGCACCAGCAGGACCAGGGCGAAGGCGCCGCCCATGCAGCCGATCAGCAGCAGCCGCCACCAGTTGTACGGGCGGGCGACGATGGCGAGCACCCAGAGGGCGATCAGGAAGAGCGTCAGGGTGGCCACGCTGGTGTCGGCCTTGAGGTCGGTGGCGTGGTCGGCACGGGCCAGCGAGTAGGCGACGAAGGTGCCCGTCCCGGCGATGACGCCGCCGGGGACGGCGAGCCTGAGCACGCGCCGGACGAAGCCGGTGCGGGCCCGTTCGTTGTTGGGGGCGAGGGCGAGGAAGAAGGCCGGCACACCGATGGTGAGCGTGGAGAGCACGGTGGAGTGCCGGGGCAGGAACGGGTACGGCGAGTGGGTGAAGATCACCAGCAGCGCCAGCAGCACCGAGTAGACCGTCTTGACCAGGAACAGGCCGGCGACCCGCTCGATGTTGCCGATCACCCGGCGGCCCTCGGCGACCACCGAGGGCAGGGTGGCGAAGGAGTCGTTCAGCAGCACGATCTGGGCGACGGCCCGGGTGGCGTCGCTGCCGGTGCCCATGGCCACGCCGATGTCGGCGTCCTTGAGCGCGAGCACGTCGTTGACGCCGTCGCCGGTCATCGCCACGGTGTGGCCGCGGGACTGCAGGGCGCCGACCAGCTGGCGCTTCTGCTGCGGGGTGACCCGGCCGAAGACGGTGGTCCGCTCGGCGGTGTCCGCGAGGGCCTCCGGCTCGGTGGGCAGGGTCCGGGCGTCCAGCGGGTGGTCGGCGCCGGGCAGGCCGAGGTGGGCGGCGACCGCGCCGACCGCGACGGCCGCGTCGCCGGAGATGACCTTGGCCTGGACCCGCTGGCCCTCGAAGTAGCGCAGGGTGTCGGCCGCGTCGTGGCGCAGCCGCTGCTGGAGCACCACCAGGGCGAGCGGGACGAGCCCGGCCGCCGGGTCCGGGGAGTCGAGCGGGGCCGGTGAGCGGCCGAGCAGCAGCACCCGCAGGCCCCTGGCCCCGAGCTCGTCGACCTCGGCGAGCGCGGGGTGCCCGGCGGGCAGCAGGACGTCCGGGGCGCCGAGCAGCCAGCTGGCCTCGCCGCCGTGCGGTTCCAGCAGCTGCACGCCGCTCCACTTGCGGGCGGAGGAGAACGGCATCGCCTCGATCACCCGCCAGCCGTCCCCCCGGCCGTCGTCGCCGCGTCCGTAGGCGTCGATGACGGCCTGCATGGAGGGGTTGGGGCGGGCGTCGGCGCCGGCCATCACGCCGAGCGCGTGCTCGACGGCGGCCGGGGCGGGCGTTCCGGGAGCGCCGTCGGAGAGGATCCGCAGGTCGACGACGTCCATGCCGCCCTCGGTGAGGGTGCCGGTCTTGTCGAGGCAGACGGTGTCCACCCGGGCCAGGCCCTCGATCGCGGGGAGCTCCTGGACCAGGCACTGCTTGCGGCCGAGCCGGACCACGCCGATCGCGAAGGCGACCGAGGTCAGCAGGACGAGGCCCTCGGGGACCATCGGGACGATGCCGGCCACCATCCGGCGCACCGCCTCGCGCCAGTCGCGGCCCTCGACGGCCAACTGGCTGATGATCAGACCGATGGCGGTGGGGATCAGCAGGTAGGTGATGAACCGCAGGATGCTGTCGATGCCGCTGCGCAGCTCCGACTTGACCAGGGTGAACCGGCTGGCCTCCTCGGCGAGCTGTGCGGCGTACGCCTCGCGGCCGACCTTGGTGGCGGTGAACGCGCCCGCCCCGGCCACCACGAAGCTGCCGGACATCACCTGGTCGCCGGGCTGCTTGAGGACCGGGTCGGGCTCGCCGGTGAGCAGCGACTCGTCGATCTCCAGGCCGTCCGCCTCGGTGACCTCGCCGTCGACGATGACCTTGTCGCCGATGCCCAGCAGCACGGTGTCGTCGAGCACGATCCCGCCGACGGCGATCTGCTGGACGGCGCCGTCGCGGCGCACCTGGGGGCGGGCCTCGCCGATCAGGGCCAGGCTGTCCAGGGTCTTCTTGGCGCGCAGCTCCTGGACGATGCCGATCGCCGTGTTGGCGACGATGACCAGGCCGAACAGACCGTCCTGGATCGGACCGACGACCAGAATGATCCCGAACATCACGCCGATGATCGCGTTGAAGCGGGTGAAGACGTTCGCCCGGACGATCTCCTTGGTGGAGCGGCTGGACCGGACGGGAACGTCGTTGACCTGGCCCCGCGCGACGCGCTCGGCGACCTCGGCGGCGGTCAGGCCGCCGCGCCGGCCGGGCAGCAGGCCGAGCGGGTGCGCACCGTCGGGGCGGTCGCCGTCCGCGGGCTGCTCTTCCGAGGAGTGGGCAGGCTGCGTCATGGCACCGACTCTACGGGTGCCTTATGTCCGATGCGTGCTACTAAAGGACTATTCAGTCCGACTGGGTGGCCGGGTCCTGGCCGCCGCCCCCGACCGCCCCCGCGGCGGCCGCGGCGGCGCGGTCGCGGGCGATCGCGTCCCGGCGGGCGCGGCAGTACCAGAGGCCGATCAGGCCGAGGAGGCCGCCGGACAGGCAGATCCACGGCCAGGTGCCGTGGCCGTGGTCGGAGAGGGTGCCCTGGAAGGGGAGCAGGGCCAGGAAGGCGACGAACCACAGCACCGTGCCGCCGCCGACGATGGCGACGTCGTTGGCCTCCAGCGGAGGGGGCGAGGGGTGCAGCGGCGTCTTGGGCATGGGGCCTAGCGTACGGTGCGGCGGGTGGCCGGCCGCCCCGGGACGGGGAGCCGCTCGCCGGGAAGTCGCCGGATCCGTGCGGGGCGCTCGTCGGAGCCGTGTCGGGCGGGCCAGATCCTCCGCGGATTCCTGCCCCAAGTGTCGTTCTACGCGCGAAGATAGCGCGTGTGCGATCGGGAAACCATACTTGAAGTCCCGCGCCCGGCCACCGTCGCCACGGGCGTTCTCCCCCTCCTCAGCTCCCCCACAGAGGACGCACGCATGCCTGTGGTCCAGCCGGCCACCGAGTCGCCCGACCCCTCCTCCAGCACGCCGAATCCCCCCACCGGCGTCCTGGACCGCTTCTTCCGGATCAGCGAGCGCGGCTCCACCCTGCCGCGGGAGATCCGCGGCGGCGTGGCCACCTTCTTCACCATGGCCTACATCCTGGTGCTCAACCCGATCATCCTGGCCAGCGCCACGGACATGACCGGGGCCCACCTGGACAGCGCCCAGCTGGTCACCGCCACCGCCCTCACCGCCGCCCTCACCACCCTGCTGATGGGCGTGATCGGCAACGTCCCGATCGGACTGGCCGCCGGCCTCGGCGTCAACACCATCGTCGCGCTCCAGCTCGCCCCCAGGATGACCTGGCCGGACGCCATGGGCATGGTCGTGCTGGCCGGCTTCGCGATCATGCTGCTGGTCGCCACCGGTCTGCGCGAGCGGGTCATGAACGCGGTGCCGCTCGGCCTGCGCAAGGCCATCGCGATCGGCATCGGCCTGTTCATCACCCTCGTCGGGCTGGTCGACTCCGGCTTCGTCAGCCGCATCCCGGACGCCGCGCACACCACCGTCCCGCTGCAGCTCGGCGCCACCGGCCACCTGCTCGGCTGGCCGGTGCTGGTCTTCGTGTTCGGCCTGGTGCTCACCCTGGTGCTGGTCGTCCGCAAGGTGCCCGGCGCGATCCTGATCAGCATCGTCGCGAGCACCGTGCTCGCCGTGGTGATCGACAAGTTCGCGGACGTCCCGGCGCTCAGCTGGGGCCTGACCGTCCCGGCCTGGCCCGGCAACCCGGTCGCCGCCCCGGACTTCGGCCTGGTCGGCCAGGTCAGCCTGTTCGGAGGCTTCGGCAAGGTCGGCGTGCTGACCGGCGTGCTGTTCGTCTTCACCGTGCTGATGTCCTGCTTCTTCGACGCGATGGGCACCATCCTCGGCGTCGCCGACGAGGCGCACCTGCTCGACGAGAAGGGCGACCTGCCGGGCATCAACCGGATCCTGATGGTCGACGGCATCGCCACCGCGGCCGGCGGCGCCACCTCCTCCTCCGCCAACACCTGCTTCGTCGAGTCCACCGCCGGAGTCGGCGAGGGCGCCCGCACCGGCTTCGCCTCGATCGTCACCGGCCTGCTGTTCGCGGTGGCGCTCTTCCTCACCCCGCTCGCCACCATGGTCCCGGCCCAGGCCGCCACCCCGGCCCTGGTCACCGTCGGCTTCCTGATCCTGGCGAACTCCGTCCAGGAGATCGACTGGGCGGACTACACCATCGCGATCCCGGCCTTCCTGACCATCGTGATGATGCCCTTCACCTACTCGATCACCAACGGCATCGGCTTCGGGTTCATCGCCTTCTGCATCCTGCGGCTGGCGGCCGGCCGGGGCCGCAGCGTGCCCGTCCCGATGTACGCGGTCGCGGCGGTGTTCGCCTTCTACTACCTGATGCCGGCGCTCGGCCTGCTCTGACGGCTCCGGTACGCCCGCGGCCCCGTGCTCCCCGTGGAGCGCGGGGCCGTTCGATATCGCGAAGGCGCCACGGCTGATATCGTTTTTCTGTTGTCGCCCCAGGGAGGAACGGCCATGACGCGTACGGTGATCGACCTCGACGACGACCTCCTGGCCGAGGCGCAGCGCCTGTTCGGCACGACCACCAAGGTCGCCACGGTCAATGCGGCGCTGCTGGAGGCCGTGAAGCTGGCCCGCCGGATAGAGCTCGCCGACGCCATCGCCAGTGGGGAGTTCGACCTCCTCGACGAGCCGGGCACGTCGGCTGCGGCGTGACCCGGGAGCGCTACCTGATCGACAAGTCGGCCTTGGCGCGCTGGGGGAAGCCGACGGTGCGGCCGGTTCTCGACGACCTCTCGCAGCGCGCGCTCCTGGCGGTCAGCGCGGCGGTCGAGATGGAGGTGCTGCACAGCGCCCGGAGCGCGGCGGAGGCGGACCGGCTGAGCCACCTGCTCAGGGGTTTCGACTACCTGCCGTGCACCGACGAGGTCTGGGACCGGGCGAAGGACGTCCAGCGTCGTGCGCTGTTCCGGGGCAACCACCGCGCTCTGTCGATGGCCGACATGCTGATCGCCGCCACGGCCGAGCGGCACGGGGTCACGGTGCTGCACTACGACGGCGACTACGACATGATCGCGTCGATCACCGGGCAGCCCGCTCGCTGGGTCGTGCCGGCCGGATCCGCCGACTGACTTCCCGCCTGGGTCGGTGCCCGGTCCCGATGCCCTTCCGTCCCGGCCTGCTCTGACGGCTCCGGTACGCCCGCGGCCCCGTGCTCCCCGTGGAGCGCGGGGCCGCGGGCGTCGGTGGCCGGGTCAGTGCACGCAGAACTCGTTGCCCTCGATGTCGGCCATGACCGTCCAGGCGCCGCCCGGTTCCTCGACGTCGCGCAGGACGGTGGCTCCGAGCGCGCTCAGGCGGGCGACGGTGGACGCGCGCTCGCCCTGGCCCGGGTGGACGTCGAGGTGGAGGCGGTTCTTGCCCTGCTTGGGCTCGGGGACGGCCTGGAAGAGCACGCGGCGGCCGAGACCGGTGCCGGTCGCGGGGTCGTACGGGTCGTCGGGGTGGCGGACGGCGGCGAGGGAGCGCCAGGCGGGGTGGCCGTCGACCTCGGTGACGGCGTCCGGGGCGACGGCCCCGGCGTCGAGCAGCCGGGTGATCAGGGCGGTGTGCTCCTCGAGGGCGTAGTCGAGGGCGGCGGCCCAGAAGGCGGCGAGCCGGTTCGGGTCGGCGCAGTCGATGACGAGCTTCCAGTGCAGCGGCATGTAACCGGTTCTACCGGTGTCGCGGGGCGCGGGCAACGACCGGCTCGCACAATGTCAAAAAGGCGACTGTTGAGGGCAGTTGGCGGTGGGAATACTGCCTGGACGGACACGGGGAGGGGACGCGACCGATGGTGCAACAGGATCCGCCCGGGGGGGACGAGGCGAAGCTGCTGCCGGACCTGTTCTGGACGGCGGACAAGGCTTCGCTGGACGGCCAGCGCGAGACGCTGCGCTGGTACCGCGGACTGATCGCGATGCTGGTGATCGCGGCCGTGATCGGCTCGTTCCCCGGCCCGGACCACAAGGGCGACAGCGACATCACGCCACTGTTCTCGGTGGCCGCCTTCCTGATCGCCGGCTACTTCTGGTCGCGGCTGCGCCGCGGCAACCCGCAGGGCCGGTGGTACGAGGCCAGGGCGGCGGCCGAGTCGGTCAAGACGCTGGCCTGGAAGTACACCGTCCGGGCCCGGCCGTTCGACGGCGGGGCGGACTCCGCGGACGTCGACCGCGGCTACCTGCTCCAGGTCGAGGACGTGCTGCGGGCCTTCGAGGACCCGGAGATCGTGCCGCCCGGCACCGTCCCGGAGATCACCGAGGAGATGCGGCGGGTGCGGGCCGGGAGCCTGACCGCCCGCCGCACGCTCTACCTGCGCACCCGGGTGGAGGGGCAGCGCACCTGGTACCGCGCCCGGGCCGAGGCGTGCGAGACGCAGGCGGTGTCCTGGGGGCTGGGCATCGCCGCGCTGATCATCATCGGCGCGGCGGCGGCCATCGCCCAGGCCACCGGAGCCCTCCAGGTGCACGTCTTCGGGGCCAGTTCGGCCGCGGCGGCCGCCGTCATCGCCTGGACGCAGCTCAAGCAGCTGCGCCCGCTGGCCGCCGCCTACCAGCTGGCCGCGCGCGAGCTGGAGAACGTCGGCAACCAGCTCTCCGACCTCGACCTGCGGGCGCCGGACGCCGAGGCGCGCTGGGCCCGGATGGCCGCCGAGGCGGAGGACGCGGTGTCCCGCGAGCACACCACCTGGCGGGCCCGCCGGGCGTTCCCGAGGTAGCCGGGAGGCGTCAACTCGGGGGAGGGGCTGGGGAGATCCGGCGAAGCAGGGACCATCCCGGGGGCACAGGTGTGCGGGGTGCGTGAGGGTCGGGCGGGGAGCCGCGAAACGTAATCATTACGTGTCCATGCCCTGGTTTCATCGCCTCCGCGCGACCCCCAGTCCTGCCCGGAGGCCCTTCTTGCGCATTCTCCTGATCACCAGCGCGTTCAACAGCCTGACCCAGCGCGTCCACACCGAGCTGCGCGAGCGCGGCCACCGGGTGGCCGTCCGACTCGCCCTCGACGAGGAGCGGATGCGGGCGGCGGTGGCCGACACCGACCCCGAGCTCATCGTCTGCCCGATGCTCACCAAGGCCGTGCCGGAGGACATCTGGTCCACCCGGACCGTCCTGATCGTGCACCCCGGCCCGCAGGGCGACCGCGGCCCCTCCTCGCTCGACTGGGCGATCACCGAGGGGGCGGAGCGCTGGGGCGTGACCGTCCTGCAGGCCGTCGAGGAGATGGACGCCGGTGACGTCTGGGCGTCCGTCGAGTTCCCCGTCACCGCCTGCGGCAAGAGCGAGCTGTACCGCGGCGAGGTCGCCGACGCCGCCGTCGAGGCCGTCCTGCTCGCCGTCCAGCGCTTCCAGGGCGGGCTGTTCACCCCCGAACCGCTCGACTACGGCCGGCCGGACGTCCACGGGAGGCTGCGGCCGCCGCTCCGGCAGGGGGACCGGCGGATCGACTGGGCCGCGGACGACACCGCGACGGTGCTGCGCAAGCTGCGGGCCGCCGACTCCCAGCCCGGTGTGCTCGACGAGCTGTACGGCCGCGAGTACTTCCTGCACGGCGGCCACCCCGAGGACGAGCTGCGCGGCCCGGTGCCCGGCGCCGTGCTCGCCACCCGCGACGGCGCGATCTGCCGGGCCACCACGGACGGCGCGGTGTGGATCCCGCAGCTGCGCCCGCGCCGCACCCCCGGCGGTCCGGCCACCTTCAAGCTGCCGGCCGCGACGGTGCTCGCCGACCGGCTGCACCGGGTCCGCGAGGTGCCGGTGAGCCCGTCGTCGGCGGCCCGCCGGGACACCTGGTCGGAGCTGCGCTACCGCGAGGAGGGCGACGTCGGCTTCCTGGAGTTCGCCCACGCCGGCGGTGCGATGGACACCGGGCAGTGCCGCCGGCTGCTCGCCGCCTACGTGGAGGCGGCCGACCGGCCCACCTCGGTGCTGGTGCTCGGCGCGCCCCGGGACTTCTACTCCAACGGGATCCACCTCAACGTCATCGAGGGCGCGTCCTTCCCGGCGCTGGAGTCCTGGGAGAACATCAACGCGATGGACGACCTCGTCCACGCGGTCCTCACCACCACCGACAAGCTCACCGTCGCCGCACTGGCCGGGAACGCGGCGGCCGGCGGCCTGATGCTGGCGCTCGCCGCGGACGAGGTGTGGTGCCGGGAGTCGGCGGTGCTCAACCCGCACTACCGGCTGATGGGCCTGTACGGCTCCGAGTACTGGACGTACACCCTGCCCGCCCGGGTCGGCGCCGAGCGGGCCGAGCGGCTCACCACGGAGGCGCTGCCGGTCGGCGCCGAACAGGCCCGCCGGATCGGGCTGGTGGACCGCACCCGCGGCGGGGACGCCGCGGCCTTCCGCCGCTGGGTGGCCCGCGAGGCCGCCCGGCTCGGCGGCTCGCCCGAGCTCGCCGGGCGCCTGGTGGAGAAGAAGCGCCGCCGGGCCGCCGACGAGGAGGCGAAGCCGCTGGCCGAGTACCGGGCGGAGGAACTGCGGCGGATGCACGCCAACTTCTACCGGGCCGGCGAGCCGTACCACGCGCTGCGGCGGGACTTCGTGCACAAGGTCTGCCCGGTGGCCACGCCGGCGCACCTGACCGGACTGCTCGGCCGTCCGGAGTAGCCGGGGTCATCGCGCGGCGGCGCCCGGCCGGGGTGGGGGACCCGGCCGGGCGCCGCCGCGCCGGGGGTTCAGCGCTGGGCGCCGACCCGGTTCAGCGGCCGCCGCTGCCGCGGCACCAGCGGGGCCGCCGGTCCGGCCAGCAGGGGCTGCGAGGAGGCGCGGCTGGGGGAGACCGCGAAGGCCAGCGAGCCGAAGAAGACGTAGCAGCCGAGCCCGACGCCCAGCGGGAAGATGAACTGGAGCGCCATCACCCCGCTCTGGACGGACTGCGCCGGGTCCAGCCGCACCGAGAGCGCCGCCATGCCGGTGTAGTGCATCGCGCAGACCGCCACGCCCATCACCGGCGCGGCCGCCAGGACGGCGAGCGTGCCGCGGATGTTCAGGGCGGCCCAGAGCGCCGCCGTCGCGGCGAACACCGCGATCCCGACGGAGAGTCCGACGGTGACGTGGTCGTAGCCGAGGTGGCCGGGCAGGACCATCGCCGCCATGCCCAGGTAGTGCATGGCGGCGACGCCGAGCCCGGTGGTCAGGCCGCCGGCCAGCAGCGACAGGACGGGCCTGCGGCTGTACCCGACGGTGAACAGCCCGACGCCGACGACGGCGACGGCGACCACGAGGCTGAGCACGGTGAGCCCGGGCCGGTAGCGGATCTCGACCCCGCTGACGGAGAAGCCGAGCATCGCGATGAAGTGCATGGACCAGATGCCGGCCCCGAGCGAGCTGGAGGCGAAGAGCAGCCAGACCGCGCGGGTGCGGCCCTGCGAGACGAGGGCCCAACGGGCGCTGCGCAGCGCGACGAAGGCGCCCACGCAGGCGATGAAGTACGAGACCGCCGGTGTCACCCAGCCGTGGTCGGCATGGTGGATCTCACCCAAGAGAGCTCCCTGGAGGGATGAGGGGATGCGGGCGCCAGGGCTCGGGCGGAGGCGGTGGGCCGGAACGGGTCGGCCGGTGGAACGCGCGGGTGGGCGCGGGAGGACGAGGGCTCCGCCGTGGGGAGACCTGGGCGTGTGGTGCCCCTGACAACGGGGACAGTAGCCACTGCCCGGCGGCGGCACAATGTTCGGGGTTTTCGTGAAATCCCAGGTCAGGATGGGCCTTTACGCGGTCTGCATGATCTTGGCACCAAGCCCTGACACGGCCTGCGCACGGCCCCCGGGCCGGTTGGTGCGTTACTCCAGGGGGGCTAGCCCGAACGGGTGGCCGGCCGGGTCGATCAGCACCTTGAGCGTCCGGCCGTGCTGGTACGTCGGCTCGGTCGCGCCGAGCTCCAGCGCCTTCGCGGTGGCCTCGTCGAGGTCGTCCACGTAGAAGTCGAGGTGGAAGTGCTTGCTGCCGTCCGGCTCCGTCCACGGCTCCGGGCGGTAGTCGGTGACCCGGCCGAAGCCGAGCGGGCTGCCGCCCTCGGGGTTGTCCAGGATCGCGAAGTGCTCGTCCGAGTGCCGGGTCTCCCAGCCGAGCAGCTCGCCGTAGAACGCGGCCAGCGCGACCGGGTCGGCGCAGTCGATGGTGACCATGGCGAGCCGGGCGAAGCCGGTGTCGTTCTGCTCGGTGGCGAGGTCGGACATGTGTGGTCGGCCCTTCTGGGAGTGGTGTCGGCCCTTGCGGAAGGGGGAGCGGGCACCCGGCGGCGCGTCGGATCGTGGCCTACGACCAGCATCGCACCGGGGCGATCTTCCGGCGCGGCGGTGCGTGCGGGAGAGGGCGGCGCGGGGCCGCCGGGTGGGGGGTGCCGCGGTGCGTGCGGCGGTGTCGGGAACCGGGGCCGCCGGGGCGGGCGGGGCGGGCGGGAACCAATTTTCCTTAGCGAGAGTAATGAGATAGGCTAAGGACATGCCCGAGATGTCCGAGCAGGACCTCGCAGCGGTCAACCAGCTGCGGTCGTCCACGATGCGCCTCTCCCGTCGACTCAAACACCAGAGGGTGGAGGAGTCGCTGAGCCCCACCGAGATGGGGGTGCTGGGCACCCTCGCCCGGTGCGGAAAGGCCACACCGGGTGAGCTCGCCCGGAAGGAGCACGTGCAGCCCCCGTCGATGACCAGGATCGTCGCGATGCTGGAGGAGAAGGGGCTGGTGCGGCGCGAGCCGCACCCCGAGGACCGCCGTCAGGTGGTCGTCAGCAGCACCGAGCAGGCGGAGGCGATCCTCGCGGAGAGCCGCCGCCGGCGCAACGTCTGGCTCGCCGAGCTCGCCGAAGGGCTCGACGAGGAGGAATGGGCCGTCCTCCGCGAGGCCGCGCCCGTGCTCTACAAGCTCGCACACCTCTAGGCACACCCACTCCGGCGAGCCGGCCGGAAGAAGAAGGAGCACCGCATCACCGCAGGACCGACCACCGAAACCAGGAGCGCGACGGCCTTCGCCTGGGCCGCCGCGCCGCGAGGGGAGACCACCTTGACACCGCCGGCCGCAGCCAGCGCCGCCGCCGTCCGCACCGACGACGTGACCACCGACCCCACCGCGGCCGGTGCCGCGGCCGCCGACCTCCAGGCACCCGCCCCCACGGGGCTGCCCGGCAGCGGCGACGACGACCCCGACGAACGCACCGCGGCGGACGACCCCGCCGCTCCCGGCCGCAGCCACGCGGCCACGTCCCCCACCGGAGCCCGCTTCACCCGGCCCGGGGGGATGTTCTCCTCCCTGCGCGTCCGCAACTACCGCTACTACTTCGCCGGCCAGGTGGTGTCCAACACCGGCACCTGGATGCAGCGGATCGCCCAGGACTGGCTGGTGCTCAGCCTCACCGGCAGCCCGCTCGCCGTCGGCATCACCACCGCCATGCAGTTCCTGCCGATGCTGCTGCTCGGCCTGTTCGGCGGCGTGCTCGCCGACCGGATGCCCAAGCGCCGGCTGCTGGTCTACACCCAGGGCGCGATGGGCCTGCTCGCCGCCGGCCTGGCCGTCCTGACCATCGGCGGCGTCGTGACGCCGTACTACGTGTACGCCTTCGCGCTGCTGCTCGGCCTGGTCACGGTGGTCGACAACCCGACCCGGCAGGCCTTCGTCTCCGAGATGGTCGGCCCCAAGGACCTCTCCAACGCGGTCAGCCTGAACGCCGCCAACTTCCAGACCGCGCGCCTGGTCGGCCCCGCCGTGGCGGGCCTGCTGATCGCCGCGGTCGGCAGCGGCTGGGCGTTCGCCGTCAACGCGCTGTCCTTCGCCGCCGTGATCGGCGGGCTGCTCGCCATGCGCGAGTCCGAACTGCGCCCGACCGCGCCGATCGCGCGTGAGAAGGGGCAGTTGAAGGAGGGGCTGCGGTACGTGAAGGAGCGGCCCGAGCTGCTCTGGCCGATGGTCCTGGCCGGCTTCATCGGCACCTTCGGCTTCAACTTCCCGACGCTGCTCTCCGGTTTCGCCCACGACACCTTCAAGGTGGGCGCCGGGCAGTACGGTCTGCTGAACACCGCGATGGCGGTCGGTTCGCTGGCCGGCGCGCTGCTCGCGGCCCGCCGCGGCGCACCCCGGCTGCGCCGGCTGGTGGGGGCCGCGCTGGCCTTCGGCACGCTGGAGGTGGTCGCCGCGTTCGCGCCCGACTACTGGACCTTCGCGGTGCTGCTCACCCTGATCGGGGTGTTCGGGCTCAGCTTCAACACCTCCGTCAACTCCGCGCTGCAGCTGGGCACCGACCCGGCGATGCGCGGCCGGGTGATGGGGCTGCTGGTGCTGGTCTTCACCGGTGGCACGCCGATCGGCGCCCCGGTCGTCGGCTGGGTGACCGCCTCGTACGGGCCCCGGCTGGGCCTGCTGGCCTGCGGACTGGTGTCCGCGCTGGCCGCCGGCGTGGTCGGGCTGGTGCTCGCCCGCAGCGCCGACCTGCGGCTGCGCCTCGACCTGCACCCGGGCCGCGGCGGGCGGGTGGTGGCCTTCGTGCCGCGCACCGGCACCACCAGCAAGTCCCAGCTGGCCGCCGCCTGCTGACGGGCCGTCGGGCCCCGGGGGAGCGCCCCCGGGGCCCCGCGGTCACAGCCGGATGGCGAGGACCTGGCCGGGCCAGACGCCGTCCCCCTGCGCGACCTCGAAGCCCTCGGTCTCGGTGAAGCCGAGCGCGCGGTAGCGGCCGACCAGCTTGCGGTCCGCGCCCGCGTAGCAGTCCACCCGCAGCAGGCCGAGGCCGCGCCGGCGGGCCTGCGCCACGGCGTCGGCGATCAGCGCGGCGCCGATCCCCGAGCCCTTGCGGCTGCGGTCGGTGACCAGGTTGCGGATGAACAGCTCGGGCTCGTCCGCCGGCGGGACGTGCGGCCCGCGCTCCTCGGAGAGCACGCAGGAGCCGACCGTGCGGCCCAAGCCGTCCACGGCGAGCCGGATCAGGAACGGCTCCGCGCCGTACCGGGCGACGTGCCCGGCCCGGGCCGGGACGGTGCTGAAGGGCTGGTCGCCCCACTGGCCGGTGCGGCCCTGGCCGGCCAGCCAGGCGACGGCGCCGTCGAGCAGGGCGAGCACGTCCGGGATGTCGTCGGGGCCGCCGGTGCGGATCGTCACGCCAAGGGAATCGGTCATGGGACGTTCTAACCCGGACGGCCTCCCGCGGGAAAGCGGGGGCGCGGCGGCGCGGGGGAGGATGGCGGCATGAGGCTGTTCGTGGCGGTGCACCCGCCGGACCGGGCGCTGCGGGGGCTCGCCGCCGCGGTCGAGCCGCTGCGCGGGCTGCCGGGGGCGGACCGGCTGCGCTGGACCGCCGTCGACGGGTGGCACCTGACCCTGGCGTTCCTCGGCGAGGTGGCGCCCGAGCGGGTTCCGGAGCTGGACGCCGGCCTGGCCGGGGTCGCCGAGGTCCACCCGGTGCACCGGCTGCGGCTGTCCGGGGCGGGCCGGTTCGGCGACCGGGTGCTCTGGGCCGGGGTGGAGGGGCAGGCCAGGGCGCTGGGCCGGCTCGCGGAGGCCGTCTCCGGGGCCGTCGCCGAGGTGGCCGGGGCGGCCGGTGCCGAGGCCTTCCACCCGCACCTGACCCTGGCCCGGGCGGGTTCCTCGCGCGGCCACCGGCGGGCCGTCCAGCGGGTCACGGCGGCCGAGCTGGACGCCCTGGCGGCCGTGCTGGCCGACTACCGGGGGCCGGAGTGGGAGGCCGCCGAACTGCACCTGGTGCGCAGCGACCCGGACGGCGGCGGGGCGCGCTACACCACGCTGCGCTCCTGGCCGCTGGCGGACTGGTGCTGAACCGCCCCGCGGGCGGGCCCGGCGGCGCTCCGCGGGCCGGGCTGCGGGGGAGCGGACCGGCCTCGGCGTCCGGACGGGTGTGGGCCGGAGGTACCCTCGTTGACCGTGGATCCCAAGACTCGTATGCGTATCGTGACCGGCACCCTGGTGCTGCTGCTGGTCGTCGTGCTGATCAGCTCGCTGTCCGGCCGCTAGGGCGTGTCTTTCGGATCACGTCGGATCAGCGGGCGTCGTTGGGGTGCGTGCATCGGCGGCGCCGAGGAGGGAGTCCATGCGGTGGGGGCACCTCCCGGCCGCCAGGCTGGGGGCCATCGGCGACTGACGAGAAGCCGGCGTGGGGGTACCCCCGGCCGAAGGCTGGGGGAGTGCGTGCCCCGGCGGCGATCGCCTGGCGTGATCCGAAAGACACGTCCTAGGGCGCCCCTGGACGCCCCCGGGGCCGCCCGGGGACGGCTGAGGGCCACCGCCCGCCGGGCGGTGGCCCTCAGCCGTGCGTGGAGCCCGTCAGAGCTGCTCGACCACGTGGTCGATGCAGGCGGTGAGCGCCTCGACGTCGGCCGGGTCGATGGCCGGGAACATCGCGATGCGCAGCTGGTTGCGGCCGAGCTTGCGGTACGGCTCGGTGTCCACGATGCCGTTGGCACGCAGTGCCTTGGCGACCGCGGCGGCGTCCACCGACTCGTCGAAGTCGATGGTGCCGACCACCTGGGAGCGCTCGGCCGGGTTGGCCACGAACGGGGTGGCGTAGGAGGACTTCTCGGCCCACGAGTACAGCCGGGACGAGGAGTCGGCCGTCCGGGCGACGGCCCAGTCCAGCCCGCCGTTGCCGTTCAGCCACTCCAGCTGGTCGGCCAGCAGGAACAGGGTGGCGATCGCCGGGGTGTTGTACGTCTGGTCCTTCGACGAGTTGTCGATGGCCGTCGGCAGGTCGAAGAACGGCGGGATGTAGCGGCCGGAGCCGGCGATCTCGGCGGCGCGCTCCAGGGCGGCCGGGGAGAACGCGGCCAGCCAGAGGCCGCCCTCGGAGGCGAAGGACTTCTGCGGCGCGAAGTAGTAGACGTCGGTCTCGGTGATGTCCACCGGCAGGCCGCCGGCGCCCGAGGTGGCGTCCACCAGGACGAGCGAGCCCTCGTCGGTGCCCACCGGGCGCTTGATCGGCATCGCGACGCCGGTCGAGGTCTCGTTGTGGGTGAGGCCGTAGACGTCCACGCCGGCCTCGGCGACCGGCAGCGGGTGGGTGCCCGGGGCGGTCTTGATCACGGTCGGCTCGGCGAGCCAGGGCGCGGCCTTCACCGAGGAGGCGAACTTGGAGGAGAACTCGCCGAAGTCCAGGTGCTGGGACTTCTCCCGCACCAGGCCGAAGGCGGCGATGTCCCAGAAGGCGGTGGAGCCGCCGTTGCCGAGGACGACCTGGTAGTCCTCGGGGAGCGAGAAGAGGCTGCTCACGCCCTCGCGCACGCGCTTGACCAGGTTCTTGACCGGGGCCTGGCGGTGGGAGGTGCCGAGCAGCGAGGTCTGGGTGGCGGCGAGGGCACTGAGGGCCTCGGGGCGCACCTTGGACGGTCCGCAGCCGAAACGGCCGTCTGCGGGCTTGATGTCAGCGGGGATCTGGATCTGAGCCACGCGCGCAGCCTACCGGCCGGGAACCGGCCCGGGGTACGGTCGTCCGCCTCCTGAGATTGTGATCTTCGCTGCCCCCCGACGTGCGGACAGCGGGCCCGGCGGAGGCCGGACCCGCTGTTCAGAGGCGGTGCGCAGGCGGTCGACCGGTGTGCGGCCGGTCGACTCAGTGGGCGATGGCGCCCCAGCCCTCGATCTCCTCGGGGCGGCGCGGGCCGGGGCCGATGTAGCGCGCGGCGGGGCGCACGAGCCGGCCCGTGCGCTTCTGCTCCAGGATGTGCGCCGACCAGCCGGCGGTGCGCGCGCAGGTGAACATCGAGGTGAACATGTGCGCCGGGACCTCGGCGAAGTCCAGCATGATGGCGGCCCAGAACTCGACGTTGGTGGCCAGCACGCGGTCCGGGCGGCGGTTGTGCAGCTCCTCCAGCGCGGCCTTCTCCAGCGCCTCGGCGACCTCGAAGCGCGGCGCGCCGAGCTCCTTGGCGGTGCGGCGCAGCACGCGGGCGCGCGGGTCCTCGGCGCGGTAGACGCGGTGGCCGAAGCCCATCAGGCGCTCGCCGCGGTCCAGCGCGTTCTTGACCCAGGCGGTGGCGTCGCCGGTGCGCTCGATCTCCTCGATCATGCCGAGCACGCGGGACGGCGCACCGCCGTGCAGCGGGCCGGACATCGCGCCGACCGCACCGGACAGGGCGGCCGCGACGTCGGCGCCGGTGGAGGCGATGACGCGGGCGGTGAAGGTGGAGGCGTTCATGCCGTGCTCGGCGGCGGACGTCCAGTAGGCGTCGATGGCCTTGACGTGCTTCGGGTCCGGCTCGCCCCGCCAGCGGATCATGAAGCGCTCGACGACCGTCTCGGCCTTGTCGATCTCGCTCTGCGGGACCATCGGCAGGCCCTGGCCGCGGGCCGACTGGGCCACGTACGACAGCGCCATCACGGCGGCCCGGGCGAGGTCGTCGCGGGCCTGCTCGGCGGAGATGTCCAGCAGCGGCTTGAGGCCCCAGACCGGGGCGAGCATGGCGAGCGCGGACTGCACGTCGACCCGGATGTCACCGGAGTGGACGGGGATCGGGAAGGGCTCGGCGGCCGGCAGGCCGGGGTTGAACTTGCCGTCCACCAGCAGGCCCCAGACGTGGCCGAAGGAGACGTGACCCACCAGGTCGTCGATGTCGACACCGCGGTACCGCAGGGCGCCGCCTTCACGGTCGGGTTCGGCGATCTCGCTCTCGAACGCGACGACTCCCTCAAGTCCGGGTACGAAGTCGGACATGCGACGGCTCCTTCAGTTCTGCGATCGGCGCTCCGCCGTGGTGGGGCGGGCACGCCAGTGACCGAATGGTGGTTGGCACTCGGTGCCAGAGTGACAGGCACGGGGTGCATTGCGCCATACACCACCGCGGTGATGTTGCCCATGGGCCCGCTTGACTTTTCCGCCGAGGGTCGGTCGTGCCCGGGAAATCTCCGGAGCCAAACGTCTGGTTCCGGACAATTCACCGTACGACGGGCGGTCAAGCGGTGGCGAGACACCTTATCTCCCACCGCGGTTTGTCCGGAGGTAGCGGTGCCGGTTGCTTGTCGTACGGGATGATGTTGACGTGCAGACCCCGGAACGCGCCCAGTCGACGCCCCAGAGCCCCGCCACCCGGATCCTGGCCGACGAGGCCCGCCCCGGCCCGGACCTCACCGTGATGCGCAAGCACTACACCCACGAGGGCCTGGTCGAGGAGCAGCTCGCGCCAGAGCCGATCGGCCAGTTCACCCGCTGGTTCCACGAGGCCGACGACGCCGGACTGGTCGAGCCCAACGCCATGGTGCTCTCCACCGCCGACGCCGCGGGGCGGCCCAGCTCGCGCACCGTCCTGCTCAAGGGGTACGACCTGCGCGGCTTCGTGTTCTTCACCAACTACGGGTCCCGCAAGGGCGCCGAGCTCGCCGCCAACCCGCACGCCGCACTGCTCTTCCCGTGGGTCGCGCTGGCCCGCCAGGTGATCGTCCAGGGCCGGGTGGAGAAGGTCGGGCGGGACGAGACCGCCGCCTACTTCCGCACCCGGCCGCACGGCTCCCAGCTCGGCGCCTGGGCCAGTGAGCAGTCCAGCCCGGTCGGCAGCCGCGAGGTCCTCGAACAGCGCTACGCCGAACTGGAGCGCCGCTACCCGGAGGGCGAGGGCGTGCCGGTGCCGCCGTTCTGGGGCGGCTACCGGGTGGTGCCGGAGAGCGTCGAGTTCTGGCAGGGCAGGGAGAACCGGCTGCACGACAGACTGCGCTACCTCGCCGAGCCGGCGGCCCCCGCCGGGTGGCGGGTCGAGCGGCTCTGCCCGTAGGGCGACCTCCCGGTCCGTCGGCGCCCCCGGCTCGTCCGGCCCGTCCTGCGCCCGCATCCCGTATCCCGGCGCCCGGCCCGTCCGGCGCTCCCGGCGCGCGGCGTCACCACGGAACTGATGACCCGTCATGCCCGATGTGTAACAATGTGCTGCCCGTCGCGCGGTGCCCGGGTCGAGGCTCTTCCGGCCGGCAGCCCGCTGTGCCGGCACGATCGAGTGAGGGACTGATGGGCGTCACCGGTACGGAAACCGCCGCTGGACTCGGCTCGGACCTGGTCGACGTCGCCGCCCTGCCGCTCGACGAACTCGACGCCCTGCCCGAGACCGTCCTCGGTGACCTGCTGCGCCGGGTCGTCGCGGACGCCTTGGCCCCCGGCGCCGAGCCGCTCGCCGCCTTCCAGTCGGCCCTCGACCGCTGACCCGACCGGCGGCTGACCGCCGGTTAAACCCCAGGTGACCCGCGGAGTTCGACAACTTCCCGCGAGGTTGGTGGAGTTCACGACATGCTGGGTATCAAACCAGCGCCGTCGAGGCACCGTCGGGCCCGGGGGGAAAAGGTGTCGGAGCATCAGCAGGACCAGCGGAAGCCCTACTTCTTCTTCAGCTACGCGCGTCGCGACTACGAGGCCGAGGACGCCTTCGTCGACCAGTTCTTCAACGACCTGAGGGACGAACTCGGCCGGATCGAGTCGGCCGCCCGGGCCGACGAGATCGCCTACCGCGACACCGAACAGCTGCGCCTCGGCGACGAGTGGGCCCAGCAGCTGGCCCGGATGCTCGGCCGCAGCCGGACCATGGTCGCGCTCTACTCCCCCGCCTACTTCGCCAGCCTCTACTGCGGCAAGGAGTGGACCGCCTTCCGCGGCAGGGTCCGGCGCCACCAGGAGGAGCACGGCGAGCTGATCCCGGCCCTCGTCCCGGTGCTCTGGGAGCCCGTCGCGCCCGGGGAGCTGGCCGAGGAGGTCACCAAGATCCAGTGGGCCCAGCCGGACATGGGCGAGGCCTACGCCCGCTACGGGCTGCGCGCCCTGCTGCGCACCGGGCCGCAGGGCGACGCCTACCTCCAGGTCGTCCGGGTGGTCGCCGAACGCGTCCGGGCCGCGGCCGCGCGGCGGCTCACCGAACTCGCCGACTTCGACCTCGGCGCCGTGCGCGGCTACTTCCCCGGGCCCGCCCCCATCGAGCCGGCGCCCAGCCCCGGGATGGTCCGGCTCTTCATCGCCGCCGGCCAGGCCTCCGACGCCGCCGCCGCGGGCGGCTCCTATGCCGGCGGCTGGTACGGGGCCAAGCCCTGGCACTGGGCGCCCTACCACCCGCCCGTCCGGCCCTCCCTGGCCGCGCGCGCCCAGCAGGTGATCACCGCGGCCGGGCACACCACCACCCTGGAGGAGATCGGCGCCGGCCTCGGCGAGAAGCTCGACCAGGCCCGTGAGGACAGCCAGGTCAGCGTCCTGCTGGTGGACCCGTGGGTGGCCGCCGCCGACCGCTACCGCTCCGCGCTGCGCGAGTACGACGACCACAACCACCCGGTCACCGGCGTGATGGTCCCCGACGGCAGCGGCGACCCGGGCGACGGGCCGGAGCACGACGCGCTGTGGGCCGGCGTGCGCGGCGTGTTCCGCCGCAACTGGCTGCGCCGGAGCGACCCGGAGCACTTGTTCCGGGTCAAAGTGAACCGGGAGAGTTTCGACACCGACCTCACCATCATGGTGACGGTCGCCCAGAACAAGCTCATGGACGACAACTTCGATTGGGAGGACGATGGCGGCGGAGCCGCGTTCGGCCTCGGCCCCGACGGCGGGAGCGGCCCGGCGATGCCCGGGCTGTCCGCCCCGCCCGCCCCGCGGGGCCCGCGCCACGACCCGATCGCCCGACCCGACCCGCTCCCGGGCCGGGACGACGTGCCCAGACCGCGCCGCAGCCAGGACGAGGCGGAGCCGCTGAGGGGAGACCAGGACGATGATCACTGAGCCCGGTGCAGAGCGGGAGCGCGGCGGACCGGGATCGGTCGTCACGTTCTACTCCTTCAAGGGCGGCACCGGCCGGACCATGGCCCTGGCCAACGTCGGCTGGATCCTCGCCAGCCGGGGCCTGCGGGTGCTGGTCGTCGACTGGGACCTGGAGGCGCCCGGCCTCCACCGCTACTACCACCCGCTGCTGGTCGACCCCGAACTGCACTCCACCGAGGGCCTGATCGACCTGCTGCGCTCCTACGTCCGGCAGGCCCTGCCCTCCGCCCTCGGACCGACCGGCCTGCCCCCGGCGGCCTGGCTGGACGAACCCGGCCGGCTGGACGGCTACATCTGCGGCCTCGCCCTCGACCTGCCCCCGGGCGGGCGGCTCGACTTCCTGCCCGCAGGCCGGCAGAACGCCGCCTACGCCGCCGCCGTCACCAGCTTCAACTGGCGCAGCTTCTACCACGGCCGGGACATCCGCGGCGGCGAGTTCCTGCGCGAACTGCGCGAACGCTGGGCGCGCGGCTACGACTACGTGCTCATCGACAGCCGCACCGGCGTCAGCGACACCTCCGGCATCTGCACCGTCCTGATGCCCGACACCGTCGTCGACTGCTTCACCTTCAGCGCCCAGAACATCCGCGGCGGCGTCGACGCCGCCCGCGCCATCGCCGAGGCCGAGGAACGGGCCATCCGGGTCCTGCCGGTGCCGATGCGGGTCGAGGACGCCGAGCAGGAGCGCCTGGAGGCCGGCCGCGACTACGCCCGGGAGTCCTTCGCGCCCTACCTCGGCCGCTGGCTGAGCGCCGACCGGCGGGCCGGCTACTGGGCCGACGTCGAGGTGCCGTACAAGCCCTTCTACGCCTACGAGGAGGTGCCCGCCACCGTCGCCGACCGCCCGCAGGAGGCACGCAGCCTGCTCAACGCCTTCGAACGGCTGGCCGGGTGGATCACCGACGGGCGGGTCCGCACCCTGCGACCGCTCACCTCCGAGACCCGCCGCCGGCTCTACGGCGCCTACCTGCGCTCCGCCCGCGCGGTGCCCCGCCAGGTGTTCGTCAGCTACGCGCCCGAGGACCGGATGTGGGCCGAGTGGGCGGCCGGCACCCTCACCCGCTTCGGCTACCAGGCCTCGCTGCACAACGCGGCCGATCCGTACACCGGAAACCGGCCGCCGGAGGTCACCGGGCCGCTCGACGGCCAGGGCAGGCTGCTCGCCCTGCTCTCGCCCGAGTACACCGCGCTCGCCCGCGCCACCGAGGTCTGGCAGCTGCTGAACGGACGCGAACTCGCCTCCGGCTCACCGGCACTGGTCGCCCTGCGGCTGCAGGACTCGGACGAGCCGGTGCCCCGCCCGTTCGTCGGCCAGGCCGCGCCCGACCTGGTCCGCTCCTCGGCCGTGGCCGCCGAGTCCCAGCTCTACGGCGAGCTCGGCCCGCCCCCCGGCGGCACCCGCCAGGGCGACTCCGACAGCGGTGAGTTCGCCGCCCCCGCCCGCTTCCCCGGGACCGCCCCGCAGGTCCAGGAGGCGCCTTCGCGCAACGCCTCCTTCATCGGCCGCGGCAAGCTGCTCGAACTCCTCCGCAACCGCTTCACCGGCGGCCCCGCCGCGGTGCTCAGCCAGGTCCTCTACGGCTTCGGCGGCGCCGGAAAGTCGCAGATCGCCGCGGAGTACGCGCACCGCTTCAAGGCCGCCTACGACGTGGTCTGGTGGGTGCCCGCCGAGGAGCCCGCCAACATCCCGCAGAAGCTCGCCGAACTCGCCCCCCGGCTCGGCGTGCCGAGCAGCGACGACGTCGCCCACACCGCGGCGGCGGTACTCGACGCGCTGCGCCGCGGCCACCCCTACCGGCGCTGGCTGCTCGTCTTCGACAACGCCGGCACCCCGGAGGAGCTCGCGCCCTGGCAGCCGGCCGGTTCCTCCGGCAGGCACGTGCTGATCACCTCCCGCAACCAGGGCTGGGCCCGGCACGCCGGTCTCGTCGAGGTCGACGTCTTCCTCCGCGAGGAGAGCGTCCGGCTGCTGCGCCGCTTCAACGGCGGCCTCTCCCCGGAGGACGCCGACCAGGTCGCGCAGCGGCTCGGCGACCTGCCGCTCGCCGTCGGCCAGGCCGCGGTCTGGCTCCAGGAGACGTCGATGCCGATCGCCACCTACCTGGAACTGCTCGACGAAGAGCTCACCGAGATGCTCGAACGCACCCGGCTGCGCACCGCCGACTACCCGCACTCCGCCGCCGCGACCTGGCGCATCTCGGTCGAGGAACTGCGCCGGATGAACGCCCCGGCCGCCCAGATCCTGGAGATCTGCGCCTTCTTCGGGCCCGACGCCATCCCGATGCGGCTGCTCTACAGCCGGGCCGTCACCCGGGCCCTGCGGCTGCCCCCGCGCGCGCCCCGCGACAAGCTCGCGATCGGCGAGTTCCTGCGCGCCATCAACCGGTTCGGGCTCGCCCGCACCGACCAGGGCAGCGAGACCATCACCGTGCACCGGCTGGTCCAGGCGGTGCTCCGGGACCAGGTCGAGGAGGAGCGCCGGGCCGAACTGCGCGCCGTCGTGCACGCCGCGCTGGCCACCGCCAACCCCGGCGACCCGGACGTCCCCGCCAACTGGTCCGAGTACGCCGAACTCCTGCCCCACCTCTGGCCGTCCGGCGCCGTCGACAGCGCCGACGAGGACGTCCGGCAGTGGATCATCGACTCGGTCCGCTACCAGTGGAAGCGCAGCCTGCACGAGTCCGGCCGGGAGCTCGCCGAACGCACCCTCGAGCACTGGCGCCGGGACGGCTACGGCGGCCCCGGCTTCGACGCCGACAACGACGCCCAGACCCTCATGCTGCGGACCCAGCTGAGCAACATCCGCCGCTCCCAGGGCGCCCTCCAGGAGGCGTACGAGATGGACCGCGACATCCTGGAGCGGTTCACCGCCACCCTCGGCCCCGAGCACTCGCACACCCTCGCCGTCGCCAACAGCCTCGGCGCCGACCTGCGCTTCCTCGGCCGCTACGACGAGGCCCGGGCGCTGGACCGGCGCACCCTGGACGCCGCCCGGCGCACCCTCGGCCCGGACCACCCGCGCACCCTGATGATCACCAACAACCTGGCCGTCTCCGACTACCTGGCCGGCGACCGCCGGGCCGCCCTCGAACGCCACCGCAGCAACTACCTCCAGCAGCGCGACGCCCTCGGCGCGCACAGCCTCTACGCCCTCTCCTCGGCCAGCAACTACGCCCGCGACCTGCGCGAGACCGGTCGGCTCCGGGAGGCGCTGGACCTGCTGGAGGAGACCGTCCGGATCTACCAGCAGACCATCGGCGACGCCCACACCGACACCCTTCGCGCCCGCAAGAACCTCGCGGTGGCACTGCGCCGGGCCGGCCGCTACAACGAGGCCCTGGAGATCGACGAGGACATCTACCAGCGCTACCTGGACATCAACGGCGCCGAACACCCCGACACCCTCGCCGCCGCCACCAACCTGGCCAGCGACCTCAACGCCCTCGGCGACACCGACCGGGCCATCCCGCTCGCCGAACGGGCTCTCGCCCGCTACCGCGACTACCTGGGCGAGAACCACCCGGTGACGCTCGCCGGCGCCAACAACCTCTCGGTCTACCTGCGGCTGGCCGGCCGCGCCACCGAGGCCCGCGAGCTGTCCGGGCGGACCCTGGCACAGTTCCGCACCGTCCTCGGCGACCACCACCTCTACATCCCGATCGCGATGATGAACCACGCCAACGACCTCGCCCTGGCCGGGGAGACCGAGGCGGCCCTCGCCGTGGAGCAGGAGGCGGCGCCGCTGATGACGGCGACCCTCGGCCCCGACCACTACGACTCCATCGGGATCAACTCCAACCTCTCGTTGTCCCTGGCCGCGGTCGGGCTGACCGAACGGGCCGCCGAGCTGCGCGCGGACTGCATCCGCCGGGCCCGGGTGACCCTCGGGGAGGAGCACCCGACGACGGTGGCGGTGAAGGCCGGGCACCGGCTCGACTCCGACGTCGAACCCCCGCACGTGTGACGGCCGGTCCGGTGCCGGGGGCCCGGCGCCGGGCCTCCTCGTGCGGATCCCCGCCGGATCCGGCGAATCCGGGGGAGAGGACCTAGGCTCACCCGCATGGTGCCGTTCCGGCAGTTCCTGCTGAAGATCCACAGCCGGTGCAACCTGGCCTGCGACTACTGCTACATGTACGAGGCCGCGGACCAGGGTTGGCGCGACCGGCCGCGGCGGATGGCGCTGCCGACGGTCCGCCGGACCGCCCGGCGGATCGCCGAGCACGCGGCCGAGCACGGGCTCGACGAGGTCGCCGTGGTGCTGCACGGCGGCGAGCCGCTGCTCGTCGGCGCGGGCCACCTGGACGCCCTGCTGGGCGAGTTGGCCGCGGCCGTGCCGCGGATCCGGTTCAGCCTGCAGACCAACGGGCTGCGGCTGCTGGACGAGCCCGCGCTGCTCGACGTGCTGCACCGGTACCGGGTCGCGGTCGGGGTGTCGCTCGACGGCACCCGGGCCGACCACGACCGGCACCGGCTGCTGCCCTCCGGCCGGGGCAGCTGGGACCGCACGGCCGAGGCGGTGCGGCTGCTCGGCTCGGCCGAGCACCGGGAGCTGTTCGCCGGACTGCTCTGCGTCGTCGACCTGCGGGCCGACCCGGTGGCCACCTACGAGGCGCTGCTGGAGTTCGCGCCGCCCCGGCTCGACCTGCTGCTGCCGCACGCGACCTGGGCCGCCCAGCCGTCCGGGGTGCGGCGGGAGCCGCCCTCCGCGCCGCCCTCCGGCACGGAGCCGGCGCCCTACGGGGAGTGGCTGATCGCGGCCTTCGACCGCTGGTACGGCGCCCCCCGGCGGGAGACCGGCGTGCGGCTGTTCGAGGAACTGGCCGTGCTGCTGCTCGGCGGCCGGGCGGCCAGCGAGGCGGTCGGGCTGGCGCCGGTCGACCTCGTCGTGGTCGAGGCGGACGGCACGATCGAGCAGGCGGACAGCCTCAAGGTGGCCTTCGACGGGGCCGCCGGGACGGGCCTGGACGTCCGGCGGCACGGCTTCACCGAGGCGGCGGCGCACCCGGCGTTCCGGGCCCGTCAGCGGGGGCTCGCCGGGCTCGGCCCGGTCTGCGCCGGCTGCCCGCTGGCCCGGGTCTGCGGCGGGGGGCTCTACGCGCACCGGTACGCGGCCGGGGGCGGCGGCGGTGCGGGCGGTGGCGGCGGCGCGGGCGGTGCGGCAGTGGGCGTCGGAGGGGGTGCGGCAGGGGGCGCCGGCGGGGGCTTCACTCACCCGTCCGTGTACTGCGCGGACCTGGATCGGCTGATCCGCCACATCGCGGGGAGACTGCGGGCGGACCTGGCCGGAGCGGCCGGGGCGAGGGCCCGACGGGCCCAGCGGACCTAGCGGGCCCAGCGGACCCAGCAGACCTAGCGGAAGGACGACCGGTGGCGGGTACGGACGAGGCGGTGGCGGCCGGAGTGCCGGGCGCGCGCGGGGCGGACGGGCTGCCCCGCCACGGGCTGGACCGGGCGACGTTCCGGGCGATCGCGGCCGCCCGCGGCGGAGCGGAGGCCGTCCGACCGCTGCGTGCCGGGCAGTTGAGCAAGCGGGCGCTGCTGCTGCTGGCGCTGCGGCGGGCCGCTCCGGACGACGAGGGCTACCGCGCGGCGTACGGCGAGGTGCGGGAGCTGCAGCGGGCCGACCGGGCGCGGTGGGAGGAGGTGCTGCTGCGGCCCGAGTTGGACGCCTGGGCGGCGGACTGCCTGCGCGGCCTCGCCGCCGGGGAACGCGTTCCGCTGGACGGGCTGGCCGCGTTCCTCCGGGCCGGGCCGGGCGCCGCGCTCGCGCTGGAGTGCGACGGGCTGCGCTGGAGCCCGGTGATCGACCACGCCGGGCCGCGCCGGGTGGACTACGGGCGGCCGCCGGCCGGTCCGCTCGGAGCGGCGGAACTCGGCCTCTGGGAGGATCAGTTGGAACGGGCCTGGCGGATCCTGGTGCGCCGGCACCCCGGGTACGCGCGGGCCGTCGCGGCCTGCGTGGGGGTGATCGTGCCGTTGCGCCCGGCCCCGGGCGGGGTGGCGGTCAGTGCCGCCGCCCGGCGGGCCTACGGCGGGGTGGCGGCCTCGCTGCCGGGCGATCCGGTGCTGCTGGCGCTGGCCCTGGTGCACGAGTTCCTGCACGTCCAACTCGGCGCCCTGCTCGACCTGGTGCCGCTGCACCTGCCCAACGGCGCGGCCGTCTACCACGCCCCCTGGCGGCCCGACCTGCGCCCGGTCGGCGCGCTGCTGCAGGGGACGTACGCCCACTTGGGGGTCGCGGACTTCTGGTGCGCCGAGGCGGGCTCGGGGGAGGGCGACCGGGCCCGGGCACGGCGGGAGTTCGACTGCTGGCGGGAGCACACCGTCGCGGCCGCGGGTACGCTCCTGGGGAGTGGTGAACTGACGCCCGACGGGACGGAGTTCACGGCCGAGCTGGCACGGGCGGCTGGTGCCCTGGGGGTCGCCGGCTGAGCCCGGGCGGGGCGGCGGGCCCAGGCGGGGCGCCGGGTCCGGGCGGGGCGGCAGCGGCGTCGGCGGCGGGCTTCGCGGCCGCGGTGGTGGCCGTGGGTGGTGGCCGCCCGCCCGGGGCGTGCGCCGGTCGCCCCGCGGCGGCGGTGCGGGGTGGCGGGCCGGCCTGGCGGACGCGCTTCGGCGCGCGCCAGGGCGAAGCGCGCGACCGCTGAACGGGTGAATTTTTGGGGTTGTGGAGGCTCCCGCAGGGCGCGGAGCGGCAGGGGAAGCGAAGTTGAGACCTCGATGCGCCGTCTTCGGGTGCGCCGGAGCCTTATCGTGGTGCCACTCAATCTTGGGTGGTTTCTCTTCCCACCCTCGGCCGTGCCTAACCGTGCATAAGGAAACGAATATGACAGCGGTAACCAGCACCCTGCCGGCCGGCAACCTGACTGACCCTCAGGAAGCCCCGGAGCGCCTCTCCCTCGCTGATCTGGCCGCACTGGGCGCGGAGGAGATCGCCGACCAGCTGCGCCGCGCGCTCCCCGGCGCGGACTCCGGTCTCGTACCGGTCGCGGCCTTCAACTCGTCGATCTGACCTGCTCCGTAGACTCGAACGGGATCCCAGACCGAGCTTCGACCGAACCAGATCCATGACGACGCGAATTCCGCTGCCCCTCACGCAATTCGTGATCAAGATGCACAGCCGGTGCGACCTCGCATGCGACCACTGCTACGTCTACGAGCACGCCGACAGCAGCTGGCGCAGCCGACCCAAGGTCGTCGGTGACGAGATCCTGGCCAAGGCCGCCGAACGCATCGGCGAGCACGCGGCCACCCACCGGCTGCCCGTCGTCCGGGTCGTCCTGCACGGGGGAGAGCCCCTGCTCGCCGGCCCGGAACGGCTCCGCCGTGCCGTCACGACGCTCCGCTCGGCGCTCCCGCCCGGCTGCGTCCTCGACGCCCGCATCCACACCAACGGCGTGCTGCTCAGCCGTGCCTTCTGCGACCTGTTCGCCGAGACGGGCGTCAAGGTCGGCATCTCCCTGGACGGCGACAAGGCCGCCAACGACCGCCACCGGCGCTTCGCCGACGGGCGCAGCAGCCACCCGCAGGTCCTGCGGGCCGTCGCGCTGCTGCGCGAACCCGCCTACCGGCACCTCTACGCCGGGCTGCTGTGCACCGTCGACGTGGAGAACGACCCGGTCGCCGTGTACGGCGCGCTGGCCGCACTGGAACCCCCCGCGGTCGACTTCCTGCTCCCGCACGCGACCTGGGACGAGCCGCCGAAACGTCCCGCCGCCCTGGGGGGGACCCCGTACGCCGACTGGCTGCTCGCCGTCCACAGGCTGTGGGAAACCGGCGGCCGGCCCTTCGCCGTGCGCACCTTCGAATCCGTCCACCGCACCCGGCGCGGCCTCTCCAGCCTCACCGAGTCCCTCGGGCTGGAACCCTCCGACCTGGCCGTCCTGGAGACGGACGGGACCTTCGAGCAGGCCGACAGCCTGAAGACCGCCTACGACGGCGCGCCCGCCACCGGCCTCAACGTCTTCGAGCACAGCCTCGACGACCTCGCCCGGCACCCCGGCATCGCCGCCCGCCAGTCCGGCCTCGCCGGGCTCGCCGCACAGTGCCGCGCCTGCCCCGTCGTGCGCTCCTGCGGAGGCGGTCTGTACGCCCACCGCTACCGGAGCGACGATGAGGGGGGCGGC
The DNA here is from genome assembly GCF_044768035.1 of Kitasatospora sp. NPDC101176. Taxonomy (NCBI): domain Bacteria; kingdom Bacillati; phylum Actinomycetota; class Actinomycetes; order Kitasatosporales; family Streptomycetaceae; genus Kitasatospora; species Kitasatospora sp. NPDC101176. The sequence goes on along the minus strand of NZ_JBIWPA010000037.1, from coordinate 16,509 downwards.
TTCGACCATCCCTCCGTCTACTGCGGGGACCTCATGACCCTGATCAACGGCATCTCGGCCCACGGCGCTCCGGCGGCGGTGCCGGCGCAGAGCGGCGAACCCGTGCTGCCGACCGCGCTCACCCCGCCGCAACTCGACGAACTCGCCCGGGGGTACGGCGGCGCGGACACCGTGCGCGCCCTCACCCGCTCCCAACTCGCCCTCACCCGGGCCATGCTGGCCGCCGCCTGGGACGCCTCCGGGCAGTCCCGGGGCGAGGCGTGGTCCCTGCTCGCCGCCCTCGACACGGCCGCCCCGGCCGCCGTCGACGCCGTCCTCGCCCACCCGTACGCCCGCGCCTGGGCCGCCCGCCGGCTCGCCGGGGACCTCGGCACCGACCTCGGACCGCTCGCCGCCCTCGCCGCGGCCGCCGCCGTGCGGGCCGGCCGCGGGGACTCCGTCGCCGTACCGGTGCGCGACGGGTGGCTGCACCTGCCGACCCTCGGACGGATCGCGCTGCCCGCCGGGGAGGCGGTCGTCACGGGCACGGCCGAGGGCCTCACCGTGCGGGCGGCCGACGGCACGGTGCGCACGGTGCTGGACGAACCGCTGCGGAGCGTCCGGCTCGCCGGGGGGTGGACCGTCCGGCTGGAGGACGTCGACCCGCTGCGGGACAGCCACGACCACCCCGTGTCCGGCCGCCTCACCGACGCCGAACTGCTCGACTGGACGGGCGCGTTGCGCGAGGCCTGGGAGCTGCTCGGCCGGGACCTGCCCGGCTACGCGGACGGCGTCCGGGCCGGCCTCGGCACCGTCACCCCGCTGCGCCCCGGGCCGGCCGGACGGGACGTCAGCTCGGCCGCCCGCCAGGCCTTCGGTGCCGTCGCCATCGCCCGGCCCGCCACCGCACCCACCCTCGCCCTGCTGCTCGCCCACGAGTTCCAGCACGTGAAACTCGGCGCCGTCCTCGACGTGCTGGACCTGTTCGACCGCGGCGACGCTACGCTCTACCTCGCCCCCTGGCGGCCCGACCCCCGGCCGCTCGAAGGGCTCTTCCAAGGCACCTACGCCCACCTGGCCGTCACCGAGTACTGGGGAACCCGCGCACTCGCGTACGACGGTCTGCCGGGCGAGGCCGCGGACCGGGCGCGGCGCGAGTTCGCGCTCTGGCGGCGGTACACCGCCGAAGCCGTCGAGCGGCTGGCCGGCTCCGGATCGCTGACCGCGGCCGGCTCGCGGTTCGCCGACGGCATGCGCGAGACCGTCACCCCGTGGCTCGCCGTGCCGCTGCCCGCCGCCGCCGAACGGGCCGCCGACCGCGCCCGGCGGGAACGCGCCGCCACCTGACCACACCAGCCCGCCTCGGGACACCCTCACCCGGGGCCCAACCCCGGGGAACCGTCATCCTGACCGAATCCCGCGCCGGCAGCGTCGCCGCCGCGCTCTCCCGCCGGAAACTCGTCCACGACCTCGTCCGGCTCGGCGTCCGCCCGGGCACGGTGCTGCACGTCCAGGCCTCCCTGCGGGCCCTCGGCCCGGTGGACGGCGGCGCCGACACCGTGGTGGACGCCCTGCTCGACGTGCTCGGCGACCGGGGCACCCTGGTCGCCTACACCGCCACGCCCGAGAACTCCGCCACCTCGCGGATCCACAAGGCCGCCACCGCCGGGCTCTCCCCGGCCGAGGTGACCGCCTACCAGGCCCGGATGCCGCCCTTCGACCCCGACGCCACGCCCTGCTCGACGACCATGGGGGCCCTCTCCGAGACCGTCCGCACCCGCCCGGGCGCGCTGCGCAGCAGCCACCCGCAGACCTCCTGGGCCGCCCTCGGGCGGCACGCCCGCGAGATCACCCACGACCACCCCCTCACCTCCCACCTGGGCCCCGCGTCCCCCCTCGGGCGCCTCTACGACCTCGACGCGCGGGTGCTGATGCTCGGCGTCCCGATGTCCCGCTTCACCGCCTTCCACCTCGCCGACCAGCGGATGCCCGACGTCCCGCTGCGGGAGTACCACTGCGCTGGCCCGGACGGCTGGATCACCTTCAAGGCCCCCGACCTGGACGACCTCCACTTCGGCTCCCTGGGTGAACGTTTCCTCGCGGAGGCCCGGCAGGTCACCACCGGCCGCATCGGCGGTGCCGACTGCCGCCTCGTCCCGGTCCGCGAGGCCGTCGACCTCGCCGAACACCTCCTCCGCCGGCACCGCTAGGCGGCACGCCCGTCCGGGCCTGCCCCCGTGCGGCCGTGCGCCCGTGCGCAGGAAGTCGGTCCGGCCGACTTCCTGCGCGCCCGCGGTCGTCGGGCATGTCCATGTCGTCGGACCGGGCCCCGCCCGCGGGCCCGGCGGGCCCGGGACGTAGGATCCGCGGGGTTGGTCACTCCACGAAGGGTTCGGCGTGAGCGTCAAGCGGGTTGCTGTTGCGGGTGTCGTCGTGGTCGCGCTGGGTGCGGTCGCCGCGTGCGGGGGAGGCGACACGGCGGGGAGTGCGGCGAGCGCCAGTCCGAGCGCGAGCGCGAGCGCGGAGCGGCTGGAGTCGGCGACCGGCGGGACGATCCTGGAGAAGGCGCACAAGGAGTTCGCTCAGGCGAAGTCGGTGAAGATCACCGGGAGTTCGGTGGAAGGGGGCCAGAAGGTCGCCTTCACGGCGTCGGCCGCGGCCAACGGCGACTGCGCGGGGACCTTCGACTTCGGGGCGGACGGCAAGGCCGAGATCCTGCGGACCGCGGGGCAGACCCTGGTCAAGGAGGACGCCGCACTGCTCGCCAAGCTGACCGGCGCCGCCGGGGCGGAGCTGGGCAAGGGCCGGTGGATCCGGGCCAAGGCGGGCGACGACCTGTCCGTCGTCGGGGCCTTCTGCGACCTGAAGGGCACCCCGGTGTTCGGCGACGGCGACTGGTACAAGCTGGTCAACTCGGACGGCGCCCAGACGGTGAACGGGCAGAAGACGGTGGCGATCTTCTCGGGCTCGCAGGACGGCGGCAGCTACCGGGGGTACGTCGCCGTGGAGGGCCCGGCGCGACCTGTCCGGGTCGAGTCGATGCGCCTGGAGGGGGCCACGGACGGCGTGACGATGGACTTCTCCGACTACGACGCGCCCGTCACCGTCACGATGCCGCCCGCCGACCAGATCATCGACTTGTCGACGATCAAGAAGTCCTAGCGCGACCGCGGTCGACCGCACGTCGGACCGCCATCGTTTCGGTCATGTCAATTCGTGCGAGTCGTTGTGCTATTCCCCTGGGGCGTCAGTCGTTCCTACACTGAAGCCCCGCGCACGGGGGCTGCGGGAACCAGGTTGCCGACGGGCCCGGGGGAGGCGCGTGTGAACGACCGTGGCTGGGACGAGGACGACGCCCGGCCGTACTTCTTCCTCTCCTACGCGCACACCCCGAAGGCCGGCGCCCGCGGGGCCGGCGACCCGAACCACTGGGTGCGCCAGCTGTACCGGGACCTCTGCGAGGCGGTCCTGCAGCTGACCACGGTGCCGGCCGGGGTGCCCGTCGGGTTCATGGACGAGTCCATGCACCAGGGCGAGTTGTGGGCCGAGCGGCTGGCCGACGAGCTGGCGACCTGCCGGGTCTTCGTGCCGCTGTACTCGCCGCGGTACTTCAACAGCGTCCCGTGCGGCCAGGAGTGGCACGCCTTCACCCGCCGCCCGGTGTACCCGGCGACGATGGACTCGGAGCGCACCAGTGGCATCGTGCCGGTGCTCTGGGCGCCGATGAGCCGCTACCGGCTGCCCGGGGTGGCCGGTGAACTGCAGTTCAACCACGCGAGTTTCGGGCCGGACTACGCCACCGAGGGCCTGTACGCGCTGATGAAGCTCAGCTACTTCCGCTCCGCCTACGAACTGGCCGTGCACCGGCTGGCCGCGCGGATCGTGCAGGTGGCCGAGGAGACGGTGATCCCGGTCGGGCGGCGCCTCGACTTCAACGGGCTGCCCAGCGCGTTCAACGTCACCGCGCCGACGAAGCAGTTGCGGATCTCGGTGCTCGCCTACCACCAGGGCGAGCTGCCGGCCGACCGCAACCCCGACTTCTACGGCGCCCGGCGCACCGACTGGCACCCGTACCGGCCGGCCGGGTCGCCGATCGCGCAGCACGCGGTGCGGCTGGCGCGGCAGTTGGGGTTCCAGCCGACCGTGCACGAGTTCGACGAGGAGGTCGAGTCGATCATCGGCGGCGACGCCGCCGCACCCGGCCTCCTGCTGCTGGACCGCTGGGCGCTGTGCGACCCGGACCGCCGCGAGCTCGTCCGCCGCTTCGACCGCTCCGACGCCACCTGGGTGAGCGTCCTGGAGCCGTGGAACACCGAGGACCCCGAGTGCGAGGAACGCGGCGGCGAACTCGGCGACCTGAGCGACCAGACGCTGCGCATCACCCGGCGGGCGAGCCGCCCCAGCTTCCTCGGCGTCACCGGCCCGACCGGGCTCAACACCCTGGAGGACTTCGACGACGCACTGCCCCGGGCCGCCATGAAGGCCAAGTACGCCTTCGAGGGGCGCACCCGCGCCGAACCGGAGGACCCGGCGCCGCCCCGGCCCAGCCTGCGGGACGCGTTCCGGCGCGGTCCGGGCGCGGGGCCCGCCGGCCACCCGGACCGCTACGGCCACGACGACCACCCTGACCGTGACGACGGCGATGACCCCGATGACGGGATGGCGCCCGTGGGAGGATTCAGATGAGCGAGAACCGCACCAGGAACCTCCGCGTCGGCGGCCTCACCGCCGCCGAACTGGCCGCGCAGCGCGAGTCCGCGCAACGCGAGGCCCTGCGCCACGGCGGGGAGCAGGACCGCAACGGCCGGATCATCACCTTCTACTCGTACAAGGGCGGCACCGGCCGCACCATGGCGCTCGCCAACACCGCCTGGATCCTGGCGGCGAACGGCTTCCGGGTGCTCACCGTCGACTGGGACCTGGAGGCGCCGGGCCTGGCCAAGTTCTTCCACCCCTTCCTCGACCCGGCCTCGCTCGCGGGCACCACCGGGATGATGGACCTGATCGCCGAGTACCGGGAGGAGGCGCTGCGCCCGGTCGAGCACGCCGAGGGCTGGCACCTGGACTTCGCCCGGGTGCACCCGCACGCGCTGTCGTTGTCCTGGCCGCTGTTCCCGGCCGGAGGCAGCCTGGACTTCCTCTCCGCGGGCCAGTTCAACCGGGACTACTCCGAGGCCGTCACCCACCTGGACTGGGACATCTTCTACGACCGCTTCGACGGCGGGCAGTTCTTCGACGCGCTCAAGGCCGACATGAGCAAGCGCTACGACTACGTGCTGATCGACTCCCGCACCGGCCTGTCCGACATCGCCGAGATCTGCACCGTGCAGATGCCCGACGACCTGGTGGTCTGCTTCACCCTGAGCGACCAGTCCATCGACGGCGCCTCGCGGATCGCCCAGCACATCCACGACCGCTACCGCGAGCGCGGCATCCGCATCCTGCCCGTCCCGATGCGCATCGACGAGGGCGAGAAGGAGAAGGCCGACGCCGGCCGGGCGCTCGCCAGGGTCCGCTTCGACGGCCTGCCGGTCGGCCTGAACGGCGAGGAACTCGCGCAGTACTGGGGCTCGGTGGAGATCCCGTACCGGCCGTTCTACGCCTACGAGGAGATCCTCGCCACCTTCGGCGACCAGACCGGCACCCCCACCTCGATGCTGGCCGCCTGCGAGCGGCTCACCTCGATGATCACCGAGGGCCGGGTCAACTCGCTGCCCTCGCTCGACGAGGAGCTGCGGCTGCGCTACGTGGACGCGTTCACCCGCCGCCGCCCGTCCGTGCCCGCCGACCTCTACCTCTCCTACGTGCCCGAGGACCGGATGTGGGCGGACTGGATCGAGTCCGTGCTCACCCGGGCCGGCTTCCGGGTGCTGCCGCGCGACCTGAGCGCCGGCACCGACCCGCGGGAGGAGACCGAGCGCGGCATCGACGCCGCCTACCGCACGGTCGCCGTGCTCTCGCCCGCCTACCAGCGCTCCCCGCAGGCCCGGGCGCTCTGGGAGTCCGTGGTCAGCTCCGACCCGTCCGGCACCCGCCGCCAGCTCGTCCCGGTCCGGGTCGGCGACGTCCGGCTGACCGCGCCGTTCAGCAACCGCAACCCGGTCGACCTGGTGGGCCGCGACGAGGCGCAGTCCGTGCAGACCCTGCTGCGCGCGCTCGGCCGCGGCGACGTCGCGCTGACCGAGTCCAATGGCGGCGGTCCGCGCTTCCCCGGCAGCAAGCCCGCGGTGTGGGACGTGCCGCCGCGCAACCCCTCCTTCACCGGCCGCGCCGCCGTCCTGGAACAGCTGCGCAACCAGCTGCGCGGCGGCATGGCGGCCGTGCTGCCCACCCCGCAGACCCTGTACGGGCTGGGCGGCGTCGGCAAGACCCAGGTCGCGCTGGAGTACGCGCACCGCTTCATGTCCGACTACGACCTGGTGTGGTGGATCGACGCCGAGCAGACCGAACTCGTCGCCCCCGCGCTGGCCGACCTGGCCCGCCGGCTGGGCCTGCGGGTCGGCGACTCGGTGACCGAGGCCGCCGAGGCCGCCCGGGAGGCGCTGCGGCGCGGCGTCCCGACCCAGCGCTGGCTGCTGATCTTCGACAACGCCGACGAGCCGTCCGAGATCCGCCGCTTCTTCCCCGGCGGCTCCGGCCACATCCTGGTCACCTCCCGCAACCAGGCCTGGACCGGGCACGCCGAGGCCCTGGAGGTGGACGTCTTCACCCGCGGCGAGAGCGTCGAGCACCTGTGCCGGCGGGCCCGCGGACTGTCCCGCCCGGACGCCGACCGGGTCGCCGAGGCCGTCGGCGACCTGCCGCTCGCCGTCGAGGTCGCGGCCGCCTGGCTGGACACCACCGGCACCCCGGTGGAGACCTACGTCGCCCAGCTGCACGCCGAGGCCGCCCGCGCGCTGGCTGTGGCCCGGCCCGCCGACTACCCGACGCCGGTCGGCGCCACCTGGAACGTGTCGATCGGACGGCTGCGCCAGCAGTCCCCGGCCGCCGTGCGGCTGCTCCAGCTCTGCGCGTTCTTCGCGCCCGAGCCGATCTCGATGAACCTCTTCTACAGCGACCAGATGATCCGGGCGCTGGTGAAGTACGACGCCGACCTCAGCGACAAGTTCATGCTGGGCAAGGTGATCCAGGCGATCGGCCGGTACGCGCTGGCCAAGGTCGACGCTGGCAGCAACAGCTTCCAGGTGCACCGGCTCGTCCAGGCGGTGATCCGCGCCGAGATGACCGACGAGGAGCAGGAGGTCGCCGTCCACGAGGTGCACCGCATCCTCACCGGCGCCCGGCCCGTCCTCGGCGACACCGACGACCCCGCCAACTGGCCAGCCTTCGACGAGATCTGGCCGCACCTGTCGCCGTCCAAGGCGCACAACTGCGACGAGGCCGACACCCGCCAGCTGCTCATCGACCGCGTCCGCTACCTCTGGAAGCGCGGCGAGCTCGACCGTGCCCGCGACCTCGGCCACGCGCTCGACGACGAGTGGACCCGCAAGCTCGGCGAGGACGACCGGCAGACCCTGCTGCTGCGCTTCCAGCTCGCCAACGTGCTGCGTTCCCAGGGCAGTTACGCGGAGGCGCTGGCCCTGGACGAGGCCACCCTGGAACGCCAGCGGGTGCTGCTCGGCGAGCACCACCCCTACACCCTGATGACCGCGGGCTCGCTCGGCGCCGACCGCCGCGCGCTCGGCCGGTTCCAGGCCGCGCTCGACCTCGACCGGGAGATCCTCGACCAGTTCCGCGAGCTGTTCGGCGACGACAACCCGCGCACCCTGTCGATGGCGAACAACCTGGCCATCGACTACCGGCTGGTCGGCGAGAGCGAGGCCGCCCGCGAACTCGACCAGGAGACCCTCGACCGGCGCACCGCCGTCCTGGGCCCCAAGCACCCCTACACGCTGATCACCAAGTCCGCCCTGGCCCGGGACCTGCGCGAACTCGGCGACTACCGCGGCTCCGCGGACCTGCTGCAGGAGGTCACCGCGGACTTCGGCGACGGGCTGGACCCGGGCCTGCCCGAGAGCCTGCGCAACGCCAAGTCGCTGGCCGTCTCGCTGCGCCGGATGGGCCAGCTCGCCGAGGCCCGCCGGATCACCAAGGAGACCTACGAGCGCTACCTGGAGCGCTACGGGGCCGACGCGCCCGACGCGCTCGCCTGCGCGCTCAACCTGGCCGCCGACCACAGCGCCTCCGGCGACAAGGAGGCCGCCCGGGACCTCTGCGCCACCGTGTTCGAGGGCCACCGGCGGCTGTTCGGCGACGAGCACCCGTTCACCCTGGCCTGCGCCAACAACCTGGGCATCTACCTGCGCGGCAGCGGCGACATCCAGGGCGCCATCGAGCGCGGCCTGGCCACCGTCCGGGGCCTGACCGACTCGGTCGGGCCGGAGCACCCGTACACCCTCAACGCGATGATCAACCTGGCGAACGCCTACGGCGACGACGGCCAGATCGGCCTCGCCGAGGAGCTCGGCCGGGCCGCCTACCAGGGCCTCTGCGACCGCTACACGCCCCGGCACCCGGACGCCGTCGCCTGCGAGGCCAACCTGGCGATCACCCTGCGCGCGGCCAACCGGCACACCCAGGCGGCCGAACTGCGGGCCCGCGCGATCGCCGAACTGATCCGGCAGTTCGGCGAGGAACACCCCAACACGGTGTCCGCCCGGGGCTGGAAGCGGATCAACCGCGACCTGGAACCGCAGCCGGTGTGACCGGCCCGGCACCGGGGGCCGGGTACGCTGCCGACCCATGGAGCAGCTCCCGCCCCCGGTCCTGGTCACCCGCCGCCTCGCGCCCGGGGTGATCGAACGGCTCACCGCGCACCACGCCGTCACCTGCCACGACTCCGACGAGGCGATGGACCGGGCCGGGCTGCTGGCCGCCGTCCGCGGCCGGCGGGCCGTGCTCACCACCCTCGACGACCGGGTGGACGGCGAGTTCCTGGACGCCGCCGGGCCGTCCCTCGCCATCGTGGCCAACCACGCGGTGGGGTACCACAACATCGACCTGGCCGCCTGCGCCGAACGCGGCGTCCTGGTCTCCCACACCCCCGGGGTGCTCACCACCGCCACCGCCGACATGGCCTGGGCGCTGCTGCTGGCCGCCACCCGCAGGCTCGGCGAGGGCGAGCGCCTGCTGCGCTCCGGCAGCCCCTGGACCTGGGCGCCGAACTTCCTGCTCGGCATGGAACTGGCCGGCACCCCGCTCGGCGTGCTCGGCATGGGCCGGATCGGGCAGGCGGTGGCCCGCCGGGCCCGCGCCTTCGACATGCCCGTCAGCTACCACAACCGCCGCGAACTCCCGCCCGAGCAGGCCGACGGCGCCGCCTGGCTGCCGCTCGAGGAGCTGCTCGCCGCCTCCACCGTGCTGGTCGTCACCGCCCCGCTCAGCGCCGCCACCCGGCACCTCCTGGACGCCCGCCGGCTCGCCCTGCTGCCGCGCGGCGCCGTGGTGGTCAGCATGACCGCCGGGGTGGTGGACGAGGAGGCGCTCGCCGCCGCGCTGGAGTCCGGGGCGCTGTTCGCCGCGGCCGTGGACAACTTCGAGCACGAGCCGGCCGTCCCGTCCGCGCTGCTCGCCCAGGAGCGCGCGGTGCTCGCACCCCACCTGGGCAGCGCCACGGTCCGCACCCGGCAGGCGATGGGCGGCCTGGCGGTGGACAACGTGCTCGCCGTCCTCGGCGGGGGAGCGCCGGTCACCCCGGTGCCGGCCTGACGGGTGCCCGGCCCGGCGGGCACGGCCCCCTGGCGGGCACGGTCCCCGGCGGGTGCGGCCCCGACCGGGTCGGGGATCAGCCGGCCGCCCAGGCCAGGGCGGTGGTGAGCACCCGGAACGCCCCGAAGTGCGCGGCGCCGGGCTCCAGGAAGAGCTCGGCGCCCGGGATGTGGTCGGCCAGCCAGCGGGAGTGCTCGACCGGCGAGAACTGGTCGTCGGCGCCGTGCCACAGCCAGGCCGGCACCGCGACGTCCTCGACCTTGAACCCCCAGTCGGCGGTGAAGGCCAGCACGTCGTCGATCCAGCCGTCGGCGCCGTGCCGGAACGCCTCCCGGTAGTTGCTCTGCAGCATCCGCCGCAGCCCGCTGTCGGCCACCACCTCCCGGTCGGCGGGCGACAGTTCGGGCCGCAGGCCGTTCAGCAGCCGCACCGGGTCGTCCTTGATCTGGCGGGAGCGGAACTCCATCGCGTCGGCGATCCGGCCGTGCCCGCGCTCGGCCTCCTGGTAGGCGTGCACGTTGGACGGGGTCATCCCCGCGTACCAGTCCAGGCCGGCCGCGTTGTGCGGGGCCAGCCCGACCAGCACCGCCACCCGGCTGACCCGCTCCGGCAGCAGCGCCGCGCAGGCCAGCGCGTGGGGTCCGCCACCGGAGCGGCCGAGCACCGCGAAGCCGTCCAGGCCCAGGTCGTCCGCGATGGTCCGCACGTCGGCCGCCGCGGCGCTCACCCGGCGGCCGAACAGCCGGGTGGAGTCGCCGTAGCCGGGCCGGTCGTAGGAGATCAGCCGGACGCCCAGCCGGTACAGCACGGTGCTGCGCGGGTGCGGCCCGACCCGGCTGCCGGGCATGCCGTGCAGCAGGAAGACCGGACGCCCGCGGGGGTCGCCCAGCGACTCCACGGCGAGCGCGCGGCCGTCCGCCGCCTTGACCATCCGTAACGACACCTGCGGCCTCCTCAGTGGTCCCGGTCGGTGGTGGTGCGGATCTCCCGGCGGGCCTGCCAGGTGGTGTGCTCGCGGGACACCGCGTCCTCGGCGTCCCGGGCCAGCCTGGCCCAGAGCTCCTCGGCGTCGTCCGAGGCCACGTCCAGCGCGGCCAGTTGGCGCCGGATCAGGTCCAGCTCGTCGGCGGCCAGCCCGTAGGCGGCGGCGAGCGGGCGGTACTGGCGCAGCTGGGCCCACGCGGTCACCGAGGCGGCCACCGCCGAGACCGTGCCCAGCGCGTCGTAGCCGAACGCGCCGAGCGCCCGCAGCACCGCGAGCACCAGCCCGAGCGCCGGGAGCACCACGCCCAGCACCCCGGCCACGTCGCCCGCCCGCGCGCAGTACCGGGCCTTGGCGCGGTACCAGTCGTGTTGGACCTGGATCCGTTCCCGCAGGTACACCTCGCGGCGCACCGCCAGCGGCTGCTCGCGCAGCCCGCGCATCGCCGCCGTGATGCCGGCCGGTCCGGCGGGATCGGCGGGGTCGGCGGGATCCGGGGCGTCGGCGGGATCCGGGGGCCGCTCCGCCGTCGCGACGGCCACCGGGCCGCCCCGGAAGGCGCCCAGCACCCGGTCGAGCTGGAAGCGGTAGAGGCCCTCGGCGTCCGGCAGGCTGCGCGGCGGCGGCTGGAAGGCGTCCGCCCGGACGGCGAACTTCCAGGCCAGCGTCTTGACCGACTCGGCGGCGGCCCGGCCCTCGTACCAGAGGCCCTGCGGGTTCTGCCGGCTGATCACCACCGCGAGGACGATCGCCCCCAGGTAGGCGACGGCCGCCGGCCAGGCCCACGGGGCGCCGTCGGCCGACCCGGTCGCGGCGGCGGCGACCAGCAGGAGCAGCTCCCAGGCCGAGAGCAGCACCGAGCGGCGCTGGCCGCGCAGCGAGGCCGCGTCGGCGGTCCAGAAGAACTCCGGCAGCAGCTCCCGCTCGCGCACCCGCCCCGCCCGTTCCGCCCCAGACGCCATGCTCGGCCCCCACCCGTCGCTCCGGTCGCACCGCTGTCCTGCCCCGGGCGGCTTCCCGGTACGCCTGGCCCGGTCCGGGGCGGCCCGCAATGGCCGGGAAGCCCCGGTGGTTGTCCGGGCCGGGTGCGTCCGGTGGCCGGACGGACACTCCGTGTCGCGGGGGGTGCCGGTGGCGGTCGGTAGGTGTACGGCCGGCGGTCAGTAGGTGTAGAGGATCCGGTCGGCGTTGTCGGCCATCTGCTTGGCGTTCCACTCGGTGCCGCCCGGGACGTTCCCGGACCGGAACAGCGGCGGGGCGGCGGCGGTGCCGGCGGCCGCCGCGTCGGCCAGCCGGCCGACCGCGGAGGCGACCACGGCCTGCATCAGCGCGCTGGTCACGATGGTGGAGACCGGGCCGAAGGTGGTCTCCGCGGCCGGGTGGGTCAGCTCGCCGTCGCCGACCGCGATCTTGTTGTCCAGCACCACGTCGCAGTGGTCCTTGAGGTAGCTGCCGGACGGGTGCGCCGAGGGCACCTCGCCCGGGTAGGCGAGCGAGGTCACCCCGACCACCTTGAGGCCGCGCTCCCGGGCGTACCGGGCCAGCTCGACCGGCATCACCTGGCGGCCGGACAACGAGATCACGAACAGCAGGTCGCCGCCGCTGGCCGGGGTCAGGTCCAGCGTGGTGGTGGCCAGCCCGGAGACCCGCTCCAGCGCGCTGGACAGCGGCGCGGGCATCACCGTCACCCCGGCCATCCCCGGGACGTTCAGCAGGTTCACCGGGACCAGCCCGCCGGCCCGGTACACCACGTCCTGGGCGGCCAGCGCGGAGTGCCCGGCACCGAAGGTGAACACCCGGCGGCCCTCGGCGATCGCCTCGGCGAGCAGCTCCGCGGCGGCCTCGATGCCCTCGGCCTCCTCCTCGCGGACCCGCTGGAGGTGGGCGATCGCGGCGTCGAAGTACCGGCCGACCAGGTCGTTCATCTGTTGCCTCCGCTCTCTGCCGGTGGGTGAGCCGGCCGGGTGGGGCGGCCGGAGTGGTCCGCACCGCCAGTGGAGAAAGCTACGGCGAGCACCGTGGCGCCCCGGCGGCACCGCTGTCAACAGGAACGAAAACCGCTCACCGGAACCCCCGTGCGGGCCCGGTTGTCGGTCCGGTAGGTCAGAATTGGCGGTGAGGACACCGAAGAACGGAGCCAGCGGCGATGTCTGGGCTGATCGACACCACTGAGATGTACCTTCGCACCATCCTGGAACTGGAGGAAGAGGGCATCGTCCCGATGCGTGCCCGGATCGCCGAGCGACTGGAGCAGAGCGGCCCGACGGTCAGCCAGACGGTCGGCCGGATGGAGCGGGACGGGCTGCTCCAGGTCGCCGGGGACCGCCACCTCGAACTCACCGAGGACGGCCGCCGGCTCGCCGTGCGCGTGATGCGCAAGCACCGGATCGCCGAGTGCCTGCTCGTCGACGTGATCGGCCTGGAGTGGGAGCAGGTGCACGAGGAGGCCTGCCGCTGGGAGCACGTGATGAGCGAGACGGTCGAGCGCAAGGTGCTCGCGATGCTCGGCCACCCGACCCAGTCCCCGTACGGCAACCCGATCCCGGGCCTCGACGAGCTGGGCGACGCCAAGGCCGAGGGCGAGGGCTTCGACGCGGCGCTCGTCCCGCTGGACACCGTCCGCCCGGGCGACGAGGGCGCCAGCGTCGTGGTCCGCCGGATCGGCGAGCCGATCCAGACGGACGGCGAGCTGATGCGCACGCTGCGCCGGGCCGGGGTCCGGCCGGGCTCCACCGTGCAGGTCAGCGCCGGCGTCGGCGGGGTGCTCGTCGGCACCGGCGAGAACGCGGCCGAGATCGGCAAGGACATCGCCCAGCACGTGTTCGTCGCCCAGGCCTGAGGCGCCCCCCCGGGACGCCCGCCGGTCACCCGGCCGGAGGCGTCGGCCGGAGCGCACCGAACGGCGCCGGGCACAACGAGAGGGCCCGCTGCTCCCCGTGCAGCGGGCCCTCTCGCCCTCCCCGTCCCTCCCGTCCCCTCCGCTCCCTCCCGTCCCCTCCACCGCCCCGCCCGGCTTCCCCGTCCGAGCGCTCCCTCCGGCGTCCCCTCGCACCGCAAATCCTCCCCTCGGCCGATCATGGCAATCCTTGAGCGTTGTCACTCGTCCGAGGGGCTTTCGCCGTTGACCAGCGGGTAGACCGAGGCCTTATCCGCCCCTGCGTGTGACGGGCCCCGTCTCCGGTGGGAGACGGGGCCCGTCAGTCGCGCGCGGGGTGTCGCGCGTCGCGCGCCCTCACCCGATAGGCGTAGGGCCGCCGTTCCGCGGGCGGTGGACCGCCGCGTCCGTCCGGCGTACCGCCGCCACGCCAGACCGGCGCGGCGGCCCGGTGCACCGGGGCTCCGAACCGGCTCAGCGCACCGCGGCCGGCTGGGCGGGCTGGGGCCGGGCGGCGGCCGGCGCCTCGCGCCCGCAGGCGTAGGCGAGCGGGCTGATCAGCTCGGCGGCGTCCGGCAGCCAGCGGTTGAGCGCCGAGGGCGAGCGGGCCCACTGCGCGTAGCCGGTGCCCCCGATCCGGGACGGCGGGGCGACCGTCCAGTCCCCCTCGCCGCGGGCGACCAGGTCCAGCCGCCCGGGCGGCCAGCCGAGCTTGCGGAGCATCTCCGGCAGCTTGGCCGCGACCCCGGGCAGCACCAGGAAGTGCAGCCGCCGACCGATCCGGCCGGGCGCGGCGGGCAGCACCGCCACCGGGCCCAGCTGCAGGTCCATCCGCTCCATCCGCGCCAGTGCCAGGCACCCGGCCGTCTCCGGGACGTCCAGGACGTCGAAGGACCGGCCGGTGGGCAGCAGGATCGAGGCCTGCGGCCGCTCGGTCCACCAGCGCCGCACCGCGCCGGGCCCCGCGCTCGCCTTGCGGGCCCAGTCCGCGTCCAGCGGGTGGGCCCCCGGCAGCGGGCAGCGCGGGTCGCCGCAGGAGCAGCGGGCGGGCCCGTCGCCGTCGATCAGCCAGGCACCCGGGGCCACCTCCCAGTGGCGGGTCTCGGCGTAGCCGACGGCTTCGATGAGCAGCGGGGGCAGTCCGGCGTTCTTGCCCTGGTCGGGGGAGTCGGGGATGTCTTCCACGCGCTGCTCAACTACCGTGTGTGAGGCTGGTTACGGCCCGGTGCCAGCCGGTTGGGCGCATCCCGGCAATGTCACCCGATCCGGTTACCCGACCGAGTTGGGGCGGGCGGGGGTGGGCGCAGTGGGGGCGCACGGGAGCATTTCCCAGGGCGCGTGGGGGGTGCGGTTCGTCACCGTGGGTATCCCGCTGGCGTTGCTGATCGCTAACCTTGTGTCAGATTCCTTGGACGGTCGGACAGTCGGCAACAGATCAGCAGAAGCGTCGCCCGCCGGCCGGGACCGGAGGGTGTGGGGAGGCGAAGCCCAATGGCCGCGAGACCACTCGTCGCACGACAGCCCAACGAGCGTCTGCAGCAACTGATCCAGGAGGCCAGCTGCTCCAACGCGGGCCTCGCCCGCAGGGTCAACCTCTGCGGCGCCGAACACGGCCTGGACCTGCGCTACGACAAGACCTCCGTCGCCCGCTGGCTGCGCGGGCAGCAGCCGCGCGGGCAGGCGCCGGCCGTGATCGCCGAGGCGCTCGGCCGCAAGCTCGGCCGCAGCGTGTCGGTCGAGGAGATCGGCATGGCGGACGGCAAGAACCTCAGCTCCGGCATCGGGCTGCAGTTCGCGCCGACCCTGAACGCCGCGCTGGAACAGGTCTGCGAGCTGTGGCGCAGCGACGTCGGCCGGCGGGACTTCCTGACCGGGGCGACGGTCGCGGCCTCCGCCCTGGTGGAGCCCAGCCGCGACTGGCTGATCACCCCGCCCGACCCGGTGGTGGCCCGTACCGGCGGCCCCCGGGTGGGCCCGACCGACGTGGCCGCGATCAAGGCCACCACCACCATGCTGGTCGACCTGGACCACCGCTTCGGCAGCGGTCACGTCCGCCCGGTCGTGGTGCACTACCTCAACTCGGTGGTCTCCAGCCTGCTCGGCGGCGCCTACCGGGAGGAGACCGGGCGCCAACTCTTCGCCGCCGTGGCCAGGTTGACGGAACTGGCCGGCTACATGGCGGTGGACACCGGGCAGCCCGGGCTGGCCCAGCGGTACTACATCCAGGCGCTGCGCCTCGCCCAGGCGGCCGACGACCGCGGCTACGGCGGCTACGTGCTGGCGGCCTCCATGAGCCACCTGGCGGCCACCCTCGGCAACCCGCGGGAGATCGCCCAGCTCGCCCGCGCCGCCCAGGAGGGCGCCCGCACGGTGGCCACCCCGACGGCGATGGCCATGTTCTACGCCGCCGAGGCCCGCGGCCACGCCCTGCTCGGGGACGCCCGCTCCTGCGAGGCGGTCGCGGCCAAGGCGCTGGAGATGATGGAGAAGCGCCGCCCGGAGGACGACCCGGACTGGATCGTCCACTTCGACGACGCCTACCTGGCGGACGAACTGGCCCACTGCCACCGCGACCTGGAACAGGCGGGGCAGGCCGAGCACTACGCCCGCCGGGCGCTCGACCTGCACCCGCCGACCCGGGTCCGCCGCCGCGCGGTCGACCTCGTGCTGCTCGCCACCGCGCAGCTGCAGCAGCGGGACCTCGAGCGGGCCTGCGAGACGGGGGCACAGGCGGTCCGGCTGCTGAGCGGGCTGCGGTCCAACCGCGGCGTGGAGTACCTGGACGAGTTCCGGCGCCGCCTGGAGCCGTACCGGGAGCAGCGGGTGGTCCGTGAGTTCCACGCCCGGGCGGACGCGGAGGCCGCCTAGGGGCAATGCCGGTGACTTAATTCGTGTCTCGCTGGCTGATCGTGACTGTTGCTGGTTGTGGTGGTGGCCAGTTGCGGTGTTGGGCGCGTTTGAGGGG